>JABFGF010000013.1 GCA_013112635.1 Calditrichota bacterium
AAAATATTGAAGTAAACATTGAGAAGAAGGCCGATAAGGGTAAAATAAAAATTGCCCTTTGGGATATACTCCCTAAGGGCAAAATTTCTGACTACAAAATTGGTTCGTCATTTTGTAGTGTCTCGCTCCGGCGGTAGGATTCGAACCTACAACCTAGTGATTAACAGTCACCCGCTCTGCCGTTGAGCTACGCCGGATTATGTTATTTCAATGGAATCATTCCATCAATTGGTGAGCTTTGAATATACGAGGTTCATTATCTTCAGTCAAGAGAATATAGCCTCTTTTTTTTAAAAAATTTGTTTTTTAAGTAAATAAAACGGGTTTGAACATCTCAAAGTTTTCCAGGATTTTACGAGTACCCTCAGCTACACAGTAAAGGGCATTTCCAGGACGACTGACAGGTAGATTTACAATGTCACGCAAATAGGTGTCCAACCCTTTGAGAAGCGCTCCACCACCTGTTAAGATAATTCCTCTATCAATTACATCTGAGGCTAACTCTGGTGGTAATTTATCCAATGTTGTTAAAATTGAATTAATCATGGTATTCAAAACATCTTTCAAAGCATCTTTAAAAAGAGTGCTGTCAACATCAATTTGGCGTGGGAGACCAGACTGGGCATCCAAACCTTTAATTTGAAATTTAATTTCAGGCTGATCACCAACAACTCCATATTCGATTTTTAACCTCTCAGCGGTTGATTCTCCAATCCTGAGATTGTATGTATTTTTTATGTAGCGAATTATAGCTTCATTCATTTCATCGCCGGCTATCCGAATGGTATTATCCACAACGATGCCACCATAATTAATTACAGCAATGTCAGTCGTCCCACCTCCAATATCAACAATCATGCAAGCGTTAGAACCCAAAACATTTATACCAACACCTATTGCTGCTGCCATCGGTTCTGAAACCAAGTAAACACGCCTGGCCCCGGCAGACTCAGCACTTTCGATAACTGCCCTTTTTTCCACAGATGTAACACCTGTTGGTACACCTATTACGATATCATTTATAAAAAATCGGGGTATCTCTGCAAGTCGAATAAAGGACTTAATCAACTCCTCACCAGCAACAAAATCAGCAATAACACCATCTGCTAAAGGACGAATTACAGTTATGCCTTTATGTGTTTTTCCAAACATATATTTTGCATCTCTTCCAATAGCAATAACGCTCCCTTTGGACTTGTAGGCTATTACGGATGGTTCATTTACAACAAACCCTTTTTCTGCCACATATACAATTGTATTAGCAGTTCCAAGGTCAACACCGATGTTAGTAAATATTTTCCGGAATAATTTGAGCATTTTGTAAATAGGCAATATTTTTTCTGCTAAACTGATCGACAAGTTTTTTAATAATAAGAGTTTATGAAAACAAAAACCAAGCTTTAAACATTAAACTTTTATTAGATTTAAATCAATCATTTTTTACGTGGTAGGAGGAAAATAAATTTTGAAATAAAAAAAGCCCGCCATTAAGGGACGGGCTTTGAAATGAGATAAAAAAACTACTCTTTTTCGTCAGCTTTTTCTTCTGATTTTGTTTCTTCTTTTTCTGAAGTTTCTTCAGATGACTCAACAACCTCTTCAGTTTTTTCGTCTTTTTTTGCTTTGGTTGTTTTTTTCTTCACAGGTTCTTCAGCAACTTCTTCTTTAGTTTCTTCATCTGCTGCTGTATCAGATTTAGACCTTACAACTTCTTCCAAAGTTGTTTTAGGAACACCGTGCGAACTTAAATAGTCTTCCCACTCGGCTTGTTCCTTCTGTTTAAAATAATCTGTTACAGATAAAACAATCTTCTTGTTTTCTTTATCGAACTCAATAACACGTGCAGGAACTTCATCATCTACTTTGTACATATCTGAAGCTTTTTTCCCTTTAGGAATTCCAAGATGCTGATTTGGAATAAATCCATCTACACCCATTGGAAGAGTAATAATTGCTCCTTTATCGATTAGACGAGTAACCTTGCCTTTTGTATCTGTACTCTCACCATACTTCTCTTCAAACGCATCCCAAGGATTGGATTCAATCTGCTTGTGTCCTAAAGCTATTCTACGTTCTTCACGGTTTATACCAAGAACAACAACATCAATTTCATCACCTTTTTTCACTATTTCACTTGGGTGACGTACCTTCTTTGTCCATGACAAATCAGAAATATGAACCAAACCATCGATGCCTTCTTCCAATTCAACAAAAGCCCCAAATTGAGTAAGGTTGCGAACAACACCTTTATGAACTGTTCCTACAGGGTAAGTACCTTCAACTTTTTCCCATGGATCTGGTTCAAGCTGCTTAAGACCCAAGGATATTTTCTTATCTGTTGATTCAACATTTAGAACGACAGCTTCAACTTCCTGACCGACGGATAATAACTGGCTCGGATGTTTAACATGTTGTGACCAGGACATTTCAGAAATATGAATAAGACCTTCGATGCCTTTTTCCAATTCGATAAATGCACCATAATCAGTTATGCTTACAACTTTACCCGTAATACGTGTGCCGGATGGATATTTCTTATCAACTTGTTCCCAAGGATGTGCTTGCAACTGCTTCAATCCAAGTGAGATTCTATCTTTCTTTTCATTAAAGTCAAGAATTACAACTTCAAGTTCCTGATCAAGTTTAACAAGTTCAGATGGATGGTTTACACGGCCCCAACTTAAATCGGTAATGTGCAGCAACCCATCAACACCGCCAAGATCAATAAATACACCAAAATCAGTAATATTCTTAACAACACCCATTCTCTTCTGACCTTTTTCCAAAGTAACAAGAATTTCGTCACGTTTTCCGGCCATTTGTTTTTCAATTAAAATACGAGAGGATACTACAATATTTTTACGGAGGTGATTTACTTTTACAATTTTAAATTCTTTTGTTTGTCCAAGATAACCATCAAAATCACGAATAGGTTTAACATCAATTTGGGAGCCTGGTAAAAAGGCATCAATTCCCATAATATTAACAACCATACCACCTTTGATACGTCGTTGGATTACGCCTTCAATAACTTCACCGGTTTCATGTTTATTAACAACCTGCTCCCAAACACGTAAAAAGTCAGCGCGTTTACGTGAAAGCATTAATTGGCCGTCATGGCCTTCAAGACGTTCGAGATATACTTCAATTTCATCACCGGCTTTTAGTTCATCAATATTTGTAAACTCGGATTTGGAAACAATTCCTTCCGATTTAAAGCCGATATCAACAATTACATCTTTGTTTGTAATATCTAATACCCGTCCATTAACAATCTCTCCTTCTGTGATTGTGCTCATGGTACGGTCATACATATTTAGTAGAAAATCCATTTCTTCGGATGGATATTCATCTTCTTCTGTGTAATCTTCCAGTTTTACAACAACTTCTTCATATGCATCAGATTTTGCTGTCTGGGGTTTAGGTTTGGCAGCTTCAGGTGTTTCTACAACTTCCTGAACAACTTCCTTCTCTTCCGTTAGTTCTTTCTTTTCTTCAGACATTGGTTAAGTTAACTCCTTCAGTTAATTATTTATGCCATTTTAACATGGCGTGATTTAAAAAAGTTGAGTAATTTAAAGCATTTAAAGGCGATTGACAAATTTTCTTTTTGATTACTGCTTACTCATAAAATATGACATTACAAACTTCAAATATGCCCGAAAAATATTTTAACTTGAATAAGTAATTCATAAGAAATAATGGAACATCTTTAACAAGTAGTTAATTAACAATTATATTTCTATACCCTGCATTATGGCCATAAAAAAATTGTTTTTTGTTTTCATCAAACCATAGCGCAGGCCTTATTACCCAATCATCTTTAAAGCCGATTTGCGCAATCATTTCAGCATTCATATTTAAGCTGATTAATTTGTTATTTATATATTGCCAGGGATTAAACTGGTCTTTTTTACTTCTTACCGTCTCAGCGCTTTGAATCAGTAAAATGCCATTATTTGAGAAATCTGCTGCAACAATTATATCTTTTTCATTTTTCAAAGAATAATCTCCAAGCTTTTTTAATCCTTTTAAATCCACTAACTCAAGGCGATTTTTATCCAAAAAAGCAACATATCGGTCTTGTTTTTCAAAAATAATTCTGCGTGTTCGCACAGGCGATTCATAAATTATTTCTCCTGTATTTTCCAGTATAAGCGATTTGAATTGAATTGGACTACCTTGCTTATAAACAGACGCTGCAAAATATTTCTTATTGGATGAAATTGAAACTGTCCTCGCCCTCCAATCTTTAAAAGATTTTTCAAATAGGATTTTATTTTCAATCGTTCTTAAGATTAATCGGGTTCCCACTGAACTTTGAAAACTGCTAAAAATTAATCCTAAATCTGAAGAAGTAGAATGGTGATTGGCCTCGGCAGATTGCTTGTTCTTTTGAATGTTGTAACGGTTAATTTCATTTTGCCTGGAATCAAATATTTTCACACGTCTGTCTACATAGATTTCAACAATACGTTCACCAGTCGATGCAATGAAATAGTCTGGAAAAGGTTCATCATATTTCCAGTCACTTTCTGATTTGGCAATAAGTTTTTTATCTGCATCAAACCATTCAATTTCGATATTTGACCTGTTTTTTTTATTTAGTTGTTTAATCAATCCATAAACATTGTGCTCCACATGAAGCACATTTAAAATATTATCCTGTTGAATGTCTGATGAAGTGAGTGGCTTTTCGTTTTTTGTCCAGGCAATAATATTGGCTTCACTTTGTATATCACGCTCAATTGCTATTTTTTCTGAACACCCAAAAAACAGTGTGAATAAAATCAACAAATGTATTTGCCACAGATTTCCACTGATAAGAACTGATTTGATAAATAAAGTATTCAAAAAAAATCTCCTGATTATTCTTTTCTTTGCAAGTCCGTGGTTCCAAAAAGATTCTCGCTTCGCTCTGAATGACATTTTAAAACCATCTCAAAGTACTCACACCCAAATATGTTCCGGGCCGATCCAGGCGCCAGGTTACATCAATCCTGAAAAATTTAAACAACCCGTTTAATGAAACCCCAATTTCATGGTGTATGTCATCCAGGTTATTATTTATATAGTTTAGTTTATCCTTGTTTTCATCGGAAAGCCAGCTGCGGCCATGGCTGCTAAATACAATTATGCCGATATTATTTTTAGCAAACCAGCGCCCTCCAAGAAGCTCAAAAGGTACACTGCGAAAATTGTGTTCCCAAAACAGGGCCATATATTTTTCACCGATGTAAGGTAATCCCCGATTTGCTTTAAAGGAACCAAAAGGTGTAAACCCAGCAAACAAAGAAGCATCGAGCACACCTAATTTTTGTAAAGGTAGTTCTCCATCGCTATAACCGGCTGAAAAATATAGATCGAGCGTATTTGGTAAAAAACGACGTTGTAGAAACGTACGGAAATTCCAATTAACACCCAGTTTATATTGAGTAAATGAAAAGTCGCTATCCAAAATATCCGGATCACTATGCTCAATGGATAGCTCAACACGTTTTTGGCCGGCAACGCCAAATGGTACATACCTGTTTCCCCAGTGAATTTTTAGGCCAAGCGAGTTTAGTTTCCCTCTATCCGCAAAAGGATTTTGCCTTTTGGTAACATCCCGGTCAAAAACATTATAATGTGAAATATTTTTTGGCATAGACTCATGCTGCTCGATATTCAATAGTCCTGTAAAGCGCGTTCGCATATCCCAAATTCGATGGCTTATTTTAAAATTGGCTGCCCTTTTCCAATAATAATCGTAATAATCCTTTGCACCAAAAAGCGTTCCAATAGATGTAATTATCGGATGATAGTTTTCAGATTCGTAATTTGTGCCAGAACCAATAAAATAATCTGCACTTACTGTTACCGGGTTTTTCTTGCCGAAATCATATTCCAGGCCGTAGTTATATCCCCACCTTTCTATCCCGGTTTTGTACGCAAGCCCAAACCTGAGTTCTATTTTTTTTGCAAAGGTCCTTTCATAGCTAAACCCAAGATGCCCTTCCTCAACTCTGTTATAACCTAAATCCGGTGAAAATCCTTTAATAATTTCGCCGCCAAGCCCAATAGTTTTTTTATTATCATTTTCATCTTCATCATCTAAAACATAATCTGCTAAAAATCCTGTAGGCCTAAATGCTTTTTCAAAACTATCAGTACTGTCGATTTCAACATAGGCAACTTGTTCTTCGCTGGTTAAAGGAATAATTTCCTTGCGTCTGGTAAAAGATGAATCGAGAGCAACCGCAACCGAATCAACCCGGATAATTTTTTCATCCTCATATAATGAATCCGGCAAATCTACATTTACCTGGTAATCTGTTATTCTGATAGAATTACTGTAGTTTATCCGTGGGAAATCCAATCCTGGAAAACTTATCTTTATATCACCAACAGCGCGCAAATCTACAGGTAGCCAATATTCCTTTCCAAAATTGCGGAATTGTTGTTTATAGGCAACGTTCAACTCCTCCATTGGCATCGGGAAAAAAATGGTTTCGGGATTAGGAACTACATCAACAGCAAGCATGGCAAATTCTTTATCCAAAACCGAAACAGTACCAATAAATGTTGGATTTAAAACTGCTATCGGCGCAAGATCAATCACAAAAACCGTGTCTTGTCCAAATGCCTCAATCCCTTTTAATTTGAATTCATAAAAATCAAATGCATCGGGGTGTGTCGGCCCAACAATTCTATAGTTCATGATATTAATTTCATCATCATAAAAATTTTCTATGTTCACACTAAATGCAAAGTTTGTCTGGCCTTTAAGATTTTCAGTTTCACGCTGTGAAAGAACAACCTCTCTTGCCCCCTTTTCCTTATTCCAATATAAATCTGAAATACTTTCGGCAACTGAAACAATTGACGAATCATTTCCCAAAACCACCCTGGCATAAGCATTGGCTTTAAATGTTTTTAACTTTGCCCGCCACTTTTGTTTATTTTCAATAACCCTGCGCATAATATGCATTGCCGGGTTTTCTGCGGTTACTACTATAGCCTCCGTTTCTAAAATTACTGGTTTCAGTAAAATATTAATCGGTTTCTGCGCATCCTTTTCAACAGTAATACGCTTAATAGCATAGCCGATATAACTGATCTCAATTTCTACCGGAAACTCTTCAACTGTAAGAAAAAATTCTCCGTAAATGTTTGTAATTGTTCCGTGATAAGTACCTACAATTTGCAGGTTAGCTGCGCTTAGAGGCTCACCGCTTTTTTCATCAATCACAAACCCAACCACACTTTTAGTTTGAGCAAAAACTGCTGAAGAAATCATCAAAAAAATCAGACATTTATAGAGCATATAAGGATTCCATTTTATTTTCCGGGGATTTTATTAGAAATATAACAACTATATTGATTTTAACTCGTTTAATATTGGAACACATAATAATAATAATTAGCTTATAAAAAATCTCACAAAAAAACTTGATTATTTGGAGGCCACCAAATGCAAATCTCATACATAGCACCATTGTCCAAGGCTTGGAACCGTATGATTAAAATACTTTTCAAACCCTTTTATATCAACAAGTGGTTTGCATTAGGATTTACAGCGTTTCTTGCCGGATTACTTGATTGGGCTGATAAAAGCAGCTCCTTTGAAGATGAACGTGATGTATTCGATGCCGAGGAGTTTTTCAGCCTACCAGAAATGTTCGATCGATGGTACGTAGAAAATGCAGAATGGTTCGCATTGACTATTTTTATAATTGCTCTTATTGTTGTAGTTGTGATTTTTTTAACCTGGCTTAGCTCCCGCGGCAAATTTATGTTTCTTGACAATGTTGTTCACAATCGTTATCTGGTAAAGAAACCATGGGCAGACTTTAAGAAATTAGGAAATTCTCTCTTTACATGGCGGTTGGGATATGGCATTATTCTGGTTGTACTTTTTTCAGGATACCTTTCATACTCATACTATCATGTTCGTGAAATGTATGAATTGTACGCTTCTGATCGTGAATTAATAATTGAAGCCATAAAGATAGGCGTTTTCTTTGTTATTTTACTAATTGCAACAGGCTATATTTCACTTTTTCTTGATGACTTTATTGTACCGATTATGTATAAAAATGACTGCCAGGTTTGGATAGCTTGGACCCGGTTTATGCCATTGTTTACACAGAATTTTTTCTACTTTATCATTTATGGTCTTTTCTTATTTTTACTTATTTCAATAATAGTAGTTATGGTAATAATTGGCGGCCTGTTAACCTGCTGTGTGGGATTTCTGCTGATTATATTGCCATATATCAGCTCGATTGTTCTGCTTCCTGTCTCAGTGACCTTGAGAGGATTATCCATCGACTTTTTAGAACAGTTTGGAGAAAAGTATAAAATTTTTCCTGATGAAGAACAATTAACGGAAAGTAGTTAATGCCTTTTTGGGAATTTAAAATTAGGGCGCTTCAAAAAACGGAAAAAGTAAATAAAGCCTATGGTCTGTTATTTTTTAGTGCAATATTTATAAGTTTATTTTTAATTGATCCAATAAACCAGGAAATTAGCAGCTGCTATTTCCTGGAGATAACAGGCCATAATTGCCCAACATGCGGCATGACCCGATCTTTCTATTCGATGACAAATGCTGATATTTCAGGTGCGTTCAGCTTTCATTATTTTGGCCCAATTATTTTTTTTATTTTAATATTAGCTATTATAAAATTTTCACTGGAAATTTTCTTTAATAAGAATCTTAATATTATTAAAAACTACAAATATCTTTTTGTACCGATTTTAATATTTGTATCTATTTGGATTGGAATTTGGTCAATCAAAGAATTTTTTTTATAAACAAAAGTTTTAACAAACTTATACGGGAATATACTTATAAATTTACCTGTTACAGCACAATGAGCTAGATTTATCATCCAAGGAAAAAAGTCTTTTTTAACATGGCTGAAATCTAGCCATCCTCAGTATCATTATTGCCATATTCAATAAAAGTATTTTTATACCCAATTAATTATTTCTAAGCTAAAAAGGTAATTATGAAAAAAGTCTTCGTAATTTTTACATTGTTAATAAGTTTTGCTCTTACAGATTTGGCGTTTGCTCAGGATAGTAAAGCAACGGTGTATGGCAGGATTTTTATGCCGGTTGTAAAAAAGAAGTCACGGACCTTCCGTGGCAGATTATATCGCAACAGGCTCTCATCCCGTAAAAAAAGACAAAAAACAGCTACTGCTCCACGTACAAGTTTTCAGGATGTAATTATAGCGGCCTACCCTCTTTCATTTAAACCAAAAACAGAGCCATTAAAAAAAGCAAGAATCTTACAGAAAAATGCAGAATTCCGTCCACATGTTTTGGCCGTTACACCGGGTACGCGAGTGCAGTTTATTAACCTGGATCGATTCTTTCATAATGTGTTTAGTTATACACCCGGTGCAAAATTTAATATTGGCCGTCGTCCAACCAACTCAGTATATTCGCGCAAAATATATAAAACAGGGAAAATTAATCTATTCTGCGACATACACTCTCAAATGAATGCAACCATTGTTAGCCTTGATACACCTTATTTCACTCAGGCTGGTAAAACAGGTGTTTATCTGTTAAAAGAGCTGCCACCAGGAAAATACCGCATTGAAGTAATGCATCCTGATTTCCCAACAACCGAATCAGAAATAACTGTAAAAGCAAACGAAAAGCAGGAACAGAGTTTTACTTTGTCGAAATAAAAAACAAGTTGCGGGTTCCAAGTCTTAATAGTTTTGAGACGACCGGCACGCAACATGTAACCTGAAACTTGCAACCCGTAACTCAAAGAGAACATGCGCCTAAACATTCAGACAAAACTATTCATCACACTCGCCGGGATGACAATTATTATTTTGGCCGGTGTACTTTATCTTGTAACCGACACGCTTACAAAAAAAATTGAAGAAAAAATAATTGCTGATTTTAACAACACTCAGCGGGTTTTTAGCGAGCTGCAGTTTTTAGTATATGATCGCCTTATTGAAACCTGCGGGCTAATTGGCGAAAACTCCACGTTTAAAGCAAATGTTGGATTAAATGATCCGGCAACTGTTTATTTTAGCGTTGATGAATTTGCCCAATTTGCCAAAGTTGATCTTTTTGTAGTAACCGATAGCGATGGAAATGTGCTGGCCCGTTTTGATGATCCTGAGAATTATGGGGATAACCTTGCCGATAGCTCCACAGTTTTTAAAGCAATGAATGGAATTCAGGATTCTGTTATTGAAAAAGCGGATTTGTGGGGAATTGGATCTGATATATTTCAGGTTGTTTCAAATCCCATTTACGCCGCCGAGTCAATTATTGGCACGATAACACTGGGAACCCTTTTTGGTGATTTTGAAGCTCAGCAGCTTAAGGGTGAATCTCAAATTGACATTAATTTTTTCTATAATGATCAGCTTGTGGGCAGCTCGTTTGAAAACCCCATTCGCTCCGGTATTCAGCGACTTGCACGCAAAAACAAAGCTGTTATTGATACAGTAATGATGCTCTCAACTCCGACACCTGCTTTTGTCGATTCGCTTAAAGGTGTTGAACAATTTGTTTTTATAAGTCCTCTGGGCCAGGGTGCGCGGGCATACTACATCGCCACTATTCCCACATCGATTGAGTTGTCAATCTTGAAAAGTATACAAAACAATATTCTGGTTACGGCAGGAATTTTTCTGCTGGTCACTCTGATTTTTGCCTTTTTATTAGGAAAGAACTTTTCACGGCCCATAAAAAAACTGGCAAGTGGAATGGACAAAGTTAAAGCCGGGTATTTAGATATTTCAGTTGCCCCCTCCACAAAAGATGAAATTGGCACACTTACCAAAACATTTAATGAAATGGTTACCGGATTACGAGAGCGTTTGCATTTAACAAAATATGTGGGCAGCCACACTTTAGAAATGGTACAACAGTCATCCGGTTCCGATGTTTCCCTTGGAGGCACAAGGCAGGATTTGACAGTTCTTTTCTCGGATATTCGCGGATTTACAGCCTACAGCGAAAATCGAGATCCTGAAGAAGTGATTAATATGCTGAACCGCTATTTGGGCTTTCAGGCAGAAATTGTTGCCCGGTATGACGGCTCGGTTGATAAGTACGTTGGTGATGAAATGTTTGCCCTTTTTACAGGAGACAACTCCACCGAACGTGCTTTGCAATGTGCCATTGATATCCAGAAAAGAGTTGTTGAAGAACATGAGAATGACCCTGTTCCTATTTATATTGGGATTGGGATAAACTACGGCCCGGTTATTTTGGGTAATATGGGTGCCATGGATCGCATGGATTATACGGCGCTCGGTTCAACAGTTAATTTGGGTGCACGGTTATGCGGCAGTGCCAAAGCTGGCAAAATTCTAATCCGCAAAGATTTGCTAGACCAACAAAACATAAAAGTAAAAAAAGGGGATTTCCTGCTTATGGCTTTTAAAGGAATCTCTCAAAAATTAAAAATAGTGGAGGTATTAAGTGAATAGACTATTCACCAAAACTTTAAACCTCGCCCGTCATCCTGAACTTGGTTTTGGATCAGCGCAATCATATAAAATGGGGATTCCGAAATTAATTCGGAATGACAGATTAACACGCTTTCGTCATCCTGAACTTGTTTCAGGATCCAAATGGATTTTTAAATTATTTCTACTCGCATTCTGTTTTTCTTCTCCGTCTTTTGCACAGATTGAAATTAATGGCAGCATCGATTTCGAGGCATCCTATGGCGGGAAAAAATCATCATTTATCACAAACGAGATTGTTGAAGAATTTCGACGGCCACACCTGGGAATTAACCAGTTTAACCTGTTTATGTTTGCCGGGATCGATGAAAACTTTTTTTTCAATGGCCGCCTGCAATGGGATACCTGGGGAACCGGAGAACTTAACCCGGTAAAAATTACATTGGCCGCGCTCTCCTGGGAGCCTGAGGATTTGCCAATTAATTTTACATTAGGTCGTTTTGTAAGTCCTTTTGGCCTTTATCCACGCCGACAGCTTGCCAGTGAAAATCTTTTTGTAAATGCCCCGCTTGCCTATGGCTATTTTATAAATATGTCCGATACGCGCGGATTATGGGGTAATGCCGGTAATGAAGGCAACTATGGAACGGATGATGTCGGTTTGACTACCATCTATTTTGGAGGCTACGGCACTGGTATTATGACCAATTGGGTTATCGTCCCGGAACTTGTTGATTTGTCAGTGGCGGTAACTAACGCTGCCCCGGCTTCCCAGGAGAATTTCACCAATTTACAAAACATGGCTGTCGTTGGCCGCTTTGGTTTTCAGCCAATTATTTATTGGCAACATGGAATCTCTTTTAGTCATGGCAGTTTTTTACGCCGCGAATCCGTTAACATAAATTTCAACAGGCTTGAAAAGTTTAGGCAAACACTTATTGGGACAGATTTTATTATTGCCTACGCCTATTTTGAAATTTCAGGAGAAGCGATTTACAGCTTGTGGAATGTACCGGCTGTTGATGCAAATGGTTTTCAGGTAACCCCAAAAGGGAAAATGCAAACTTACGATTTGACAAATGCCAGCTTTTATGTTGACCTAAAATTTGAGCCACCCTTTTTTACGGGCAGTTATGTTGCAGCAAGATTTGAAAGTCTGATGTTTGAGGAATTTACAAATCCTGAAGGTAGCACACTTAACGCACCAAACCCCTGGGATGAAAACCTGATTCGTTATTCTGCGGCGTTTGGATATAAAGTATCTCGGAATGTGCTTTTGAAATTCGCTTTCAGTGAACAAATCTTTGAAAACAAAGATCTCAAAAAAGAAGACTTTACGTTTAGATCAATTTTGACCGTTACAATGTAAAATTCAAAAAAGAGGTTTTTATGAAACGACGAGAATTTCTAAAAAAATCGGCTTTTGCTTCTATACCGATTATTGGCGCCGGGCTGAGCACAAGCTGTGAAACTGTAAACAACAGCGAAAGTGATGGGAACTGGAGTAGTGATTTTGAAATCATGACCGAGGCCGCACGCTTTGAAGCGGCAACAATACGTACCTACCAGGAAGCAGCAGAAACTATTTTTGTTTCGGATGTATCCACTCCGGATGAGGTAAAACAAACAGCAACACTTTATTCCGGACATCATTCGGAGCACCTGGCGCTATTTAACCAAAACTTTGAAGGACATGATGGATTTCCACCGGTTCTGATAAATGATGAACAACCTGATTCAAGACTTGATAGCCTTACAACTTACACCGAAGTGCTTCAATTAGCTTTGCAAATGGAGTTTGAAGCAGCCCAGTTTTATTTTTCGCGAATGAATGACCAGCTTACAACCCGTAAGGTGCGTAAAATTTTTGCCGATGTTCTCCCCATGGAAGTTGGCCACATGGTAAGTTATAAAATGGTATTGGGCCAAAGCCCGGCTCTTGATGAAGGTTTGTTTCAAAACTTTGGAACAGGGTTATAAGAAGAAACAATTGTAGAGGGGAAAATGGTTCGTCTTCGCTCACCATGAAGAACGAATTTGGCGCTTTTGGAAGATACCCACTTCATCCCGAGCGGAGACGAGGGATCTATTTCTTAACTCAAATTTATTCGACCGGACTATTTGCCAAAAGCTTTTTCTCCTGGCTCATTAAGCTGACAAATATAATCACCAGAAAAGCCCCAAAGAATGCCGGAATTAATTCATAAATCCCGGTGGGTGCTTTTAACCAAAGTTTCCAGATAATTGTAATTAGTGTTCCGGTGATCATGCCGGCAATTATGCCCGCTTTAGTGGTACGCTGCCAGTAAAGAGATAAAATGAGTGCCGGGCCAAATGAAGCGCCCAAACCACCCCAGGCAAATAACACCAGCCAGAACACCAAATCCTGGGCGATGTACGCCAAACTAATTGCAATAATCCCTGAAAGAACAACAACAATTCGGCTCAATCTTAGTTTATCAGCTTCTGCTATTATTTTATTCTTATACAACACTTTTTCATAAATATCACGCACAAAAGTAGAAGCAACCACCAGAAGCTGCGAATCTGCTGTGGATAGAATAGCGGCAAAAATCCCTCCGACAAGCAATCCATAAAAGATTGTACCAAAATATTTGGACGACAGCACGAGGTAAATCATCTCCGGGTCATTGTCCGGCAACGTGGCCACCTCCGGAAATACAGCCCTACCCAGCAAACCAATGGACAGAGCGCCTAAACCCAAGATGATATTCCAGGCTGTGCCAACAATAGCAGAATATGTCAGGTTTTTGGAATTGTCTATGGACATGTAACGGACGACAATATGTGGCTGACCGGGCGAGCCCAATCCAATGCCGATAAAACCAATTATCGCTCCCGCGCCAAGTGAAAATGGATCGATCATTGCGGGATTCAGGTTATTCAGGATTTCCAGCAAAATATCTGTGCCACCCAAGGAGAAAATCCCGACAACGGGCAGGACAATCAAACCTATAAGCATTATTATGGCGCGCACAACATCATTATAAGCAACGGCAACAAAACCACCAAGAACCATGTAAACAAGAATCAATAATCCTGAAATAATAAGCGATAGTTCCAGCGAAACATCGAGGGCAGTGGCAAGTGTTTTTGCCCCGGCATTGAACTGCGCCGCAACGTAAGCCGTCATAAACAGACCGATAATTATGGCGCCGATTATCCTAATGGTGTTTTTATTGTCCGCAAAACGGGAATCGAAATAATCAAGCAGAGTTATTGAGTCCCTTGCCTGGGTTTCTTCACGCAGCTTTTTACCCAGGTAAACAAACTGAAAAGCCTCAACAATAATATAGCCGACGATGGCCCAGACCGCGCCTGTTCCCAGCGAATAAGCCATGCCGCTTAAACCAAGCACCAGCCAGGATGAGCGCCCGGAAGAGACAGCCGAAAGCGCCACCACAACTTTGTTCATCACCCGGCCGCCAATAAAAAAATCGGATTGGTTTTTGGTTTTGTGCATAGCAAATAAACCGATCCCGATGGGCAAAAGGAGGGTTAGTAAAAATACGGTAAATGCGATTGGATCGCTTAGTTTAGCGTATACATTCATTATTTGAATAGATAATTTAACACGCGATTTATTTACTTTGAGAATAGTAAAAAAAATATAGGTGCAATGACTTGTTCAAGTTTTTCTATTCACCTAATTCGGTTAGACAAAGTATTGCATTAGCTAACTGTTGGACCCAAAAGCTGTGTGCAAGACCATTTGAGTAGCTACTTTCACCATTACGAATTTTACGAACTTCTGTCATTGCTGATATTTTTAATTCTAATAATGCTTCCTTAATAGTTTCAGAGGATATAAGTTTTAAATAACTAACTGGAATTAAATGCGCCATTAATCGACCACGTTGATCACTAGAATCAAAGCGTGCATCATGTTTTATAAAGGTTTTATCTGTTGCAGGAATACAGAAAAGTTTTTTTAAATGCAACGTATTAAAAACAATAAATCCATTACTATGTGCAAGTTCACCAGTTGGTATACGGCAGTCTTCAATTAAAAGAAGGTAGCCATCAGTTTTTAGATTTTTTTTTATGTTAGAAAATGTTTCACACCAATTCTGATGTGGTATCTCATGAAGAACATTGCTTAAAACAACAACATCAAAATAATTATCATCAACGTTGGAACGAAGGTTTTCAATTGAGTTGTGATAACGTTCCGCTTCGTTGGGGTATGATAATGCAATATTTTTTAAACAATGTTCTTTATCTGAATCAGATGGATCAAAAGCATGATAGTTTAATTTATCTGGTGATACGTTTTTGTAATCAGCAAGATTTGCAATCATCCGACCCTTACCCGCACCAAAATCTAACAAGTTAATGGACTTTTTCTTTTCCCAGATAATTTTAAGCTGATCATTGAGTTGTTTCGATTGTGGGTCGTTTGCATCTGTTTCCACTACTTGGGGAGGACATAAACATTCGAAAGCAAAACGATTTCTAGCTAGCTCACCGGGAAGACTTGTAAAATCTTTTAATTTTTGAATTCTTTCTTCATTACCTAATAGGCTTTTCAATACCTCTTCAGGTTTTTTGCCAGAGTGCTTCACTGTTCCATCTTCAACAAACCAAAGCGATGATGCGTCAAAGTGAGAGAGGAGAGGAATTGAGTGTGTTGCAATCCATAATTGACCATTTGGATTATGTTCTTTTATCGTATCTAACAAATCTATTACAGCTGAAGGATGGAGGTGGTTTTCAGGTTCATCCATAAAAATAATGTGATCTGAAAAGGTTCCTCCTTGAGCATATATCGCAACACAAAGTTGCAATAATACTCGTTGCCCTGCCGAGAGGTGAGCAGTAGCAATTGGCCTATCAAAAATAGTAGAAAAACCGTCTTGGTTCCACCCTATCTCAGTTCCAAGAAATGATTTGACAATAGTTTGTAAACGTTGATATTCTTTTGTTGAATTTTGAATAGCACTGTCTGGATACTTTAACATAGGATGTGTGGTATTAATCCAACGATCTAAAACTTTTTGTATTAGAGGAAGAGTTGCTTGATGCAAGTTTGATACACCTAGTTGTCTCGCTTGATCAGCCCTTTGCATCCAAGTTTGTTTATTGTGATTTGACCAACCTTCTAAATCTATCTTATTAGGAACAAAATCAACTATTATAATATTTTCATCCCCATTGTCCGCTAAGATTGGGATAGGTGTATTGGCAATTACTTCCTGTTTCCGAATATGTTGTTCAAAGCTTTGTTTTTGTTGAGGTAATTCTGCAATCTGTTGTTCTAATTGCATTGCTCGATCTTGCAATTGTATAATCTGCTGTTCAAGATTCTGTATTTGAAGTGGTAATTGTGAAATTTGCTGTTTTATTTCTTTTATTTGATCTTGGTGGTAATTAATCTGATTCTCAAGAAATTGTTTTTTTTGAGGGTTTTCCGAAATTTTCTGTTCTAATTGGTCTATTTTTTCATACGATTGCTTAATATTCTGTTCATTGCTCTGTATTATGTGCTTTTGATGAGAAATTTGCTGTTCAAATTGTTTTATCTGATTTTGTCGATTACTAATCTTGTTCTCAAGAGTTTGTTTTTGTTGTGGCTGTTGTAAGATTTGCTGTTTAAAATTTTTTATTTGATTTTTGGATTGTTCTTTTTGTTGCTTAAGCAGTGCTAAATTAGCTGTCTGTTGGCGTATGATGTTTAGAAGTCTCGTTTTTCCAGAACCATTTTTCCCAGCTAATAGTATTGTATTCCCAACTTTTTTCATAGAGATTTGGCGCAAACCAACTGTTTTAGTTATATCTTCTTTAAAATTAACCTCAACTATTTTCACTGACACTTCCTTTTCTTTTTATGAATAACATGGTAGTACCAAAGTAACAAACCATTTTAGGTAAACAACAATACCCATAACATATTAATAAACAACTACTTTTACAAAATATAAAATATATGCAATTAATATTATTTTCTGTGGATATATGTGAGGATCAGGCAGGAAGTTTCTTGAATGTATATGCAAAAGAATTACAGTGCCCTACACAAAAAAAATTGAGGGGAAAATGCAGGGCACTTATGGAGGCTATTTCGCAATGGCATAACCAAACACAACAGAAATTCTGTTTCCATCGGGGTTGGTTGTGTAAACAAGATTTATGGGAATACTCACGCCGCTGTAATTAATTGATTTTCCCACAGCAATGGTTAATGCTGATTGAAGATCGGTCTTTTTCTTAACAGGATCGCCAATTCCTTCTGCTTTTTTTTCGGTTAATCCAATGAGCACATTTGGCCCTATCCCAAATTCAATGCCGTTTGGCATCCTGATTCCCATTGCCAGTGTCGCGCTTGGGATAACCTTGCCGTATTCCACACCACCGACAAGAGGAATAAATTCAACTATAAAAGACGGCCCGCCACCCTTTGGAACAACCTGCCATTCAAAATGCCAGCCAAACTGACTGATGGTGGAGCCAATCCCTTCATCTTTCAATTTTTGAACCAGCCTGCCATTTCCGGGAATTACGGTTACACCCAAACGAGGTCCGCCCATATTACGCTCGGCAAATTCTACCGGTTTATTCTGTTTCCAGCTTTGCGCAAAAAGTGGGTTTGTTATAAACAATCCAAACAGGCCAACAAAAATAAGTTTGCTGATAAATGATTTAGTAAACATATTTCCTCCATTGATTAATAATTCACTATCAACATACGGAAATGGAACAAGGCTATGTCAGGAGGATGTAAAAGGTTTGTCCGAAAGGTGTCAGTAATTTTGAGTTTAAAACAAAGACAGGAATCATTTTATCTGAAACCTGCATTCGCACAGAAAATGCTTGCTGATAGACATCAGCCAAACTTGGTTATTGATTATTAAAACGAAGAATGTGTAGTTCTAATTAGTGTTTTTTTTCCTGATATTGAACCCAAATAAAAGAGAAAACCGGGGTCCGCTTTTTGATGTTGCGACAGCTAAATTTATTGGAAAATTTATTTCTCAACTTTGTACTGTTACCCCCGCAGCAATTACAACAGACGTTCCTGAAAGGGACACATTTGGCCCGGCACCAAACTCAAATCCATCAGCCGATCTCATTCCAATCAACCATGAGAGGCTGGGTAAAAACTTTTCCTGCTCAAACCCACCAATTAGTGCAACCCACTCAGAAACAGCTGTGGCGCCGGTACTTATTGTAAAAAAGCGTTTTTCAAATTGCCAACCAAACTGGGCCATAAATGGTTCAAGACTTACACCTACTTTCCTGTTGATTGTATTTCTAAAAGATTCAGACAGGTAACTGAAACCAATTCGCGGGCCTGATAACTCCATGGCTTCATATACAATAATATCCGAATTTGTATCTTGAGAGTAGAGTTGCGTTGATAAAAAAAATATTGAGATTAACAAAAATCGCATACATTCCTCCTTGGTTATAAATTTACCAACATGAACCAATTATAGAAGATCGATCGTACTGAATTTATATTGAATATAATAGTTTCATCTATGAAAAACCAACTTTAGAAAGCGTAGTTTATATGCGTTTACTAAAGGATACTTTTGGGGATGATGCGTCTGGTCCAAGCTTTGAATTGTTTCCACCAGCCGGCTTCAGAATCCGGATTAAAGGCCAATGTGGTTTCCCAGGAATTCTCAGGCATAAATTCAACATTCATTACATTTTCCAGCTTTTCGCCAAATTCTTTTGAATGCACTATTACAACACATTCGGTGTTTAGATTGGCGCTGCGGGGATCCAGATTAAAAGTCCCGATAACCGAAATTCTGCCATCCACCACCATGGATTTTGAGTGCAGCCCAAAGATCGGTTGAAAATCAAGTTTCTTTTGCAGGGCGCTGGTCATCACTTCATAACGCACTGCTGCGTCCGGTTTAAATTCATAAATCCTGACACCCGATTTTAACAAATCCTGGCGATTGCGCTGGTAGCCGTTAAATGCCTCAAGGTTATCTGTGGAAGAAAGGCTGTTGGTTAAAATGCGCACCTTTACGCCACGCTTAACTGCCTTGCGAAACAGACCTTGTCCCAGCTTTGTAGTAACCAGGTATGGCGATTGGATTGTCACCGATGATTTCGCATTCTCAATTAAATCAACAAGTGCGTCTGTGGATATTCCACCGCCTTTAAGCCCGATTCGTTCATCATTTTTGCCGGGAGCATCAGAAACATAATAAACGCTATCCAACCATTGCAAATCACCGGATTCCTGAATTGCTTTGAACCCATGAGGAATATTTGTAATTTTTTCGCGTACCTGTGGCCAGAAATTTTCTGGGTTGCAGGCATACTGGTGCAGCCATTCAAAAGTACGCTCCGCATTCAACTCCATTTCACTTACTTCTACCAAGTCTAAAATGGGTGTGCTTAAAGGATCATTCCAATATTCATCAAAAGATTTCTGTACTTGATTTGCAACTCCACCGATCAAAAGGATATCACGGTCCCGGAAATTATATTCATGATCATAATCGAAATATTCATCGGCAATATTGCGTCCGCCGGTAATTACAATCTTGCCATCCACGGTAAAGGTTTTGTTGTGCATGCGCTGGTTTACGCCACGAAAATTTGTGGCAACATTTACAACTTTGGATATAATATTTTTGCCAATGTTGGCACTTGGGTTATAAATTTTAACAGATATGTTTTCATGAGAATCAATTTCAACAATATCTTCTGCCGTTGCATCCACCAGTAAATCATCCAGAAGAAGTCTAACTTTTACACCCCGATCAGCAGCCCGTAAAATATAATCAACAGCAATTAAACCAACATTGTCCATCGAAAAAATAAAATATTGGATATCGATGGTTTCCTCGGCATACTCGCTTAACCAGGCACGGGCAACCATCGCCATATCGCCTTCTTCCAAACTGTACACCCCGGTCTTATTTTTCATTAACTCTACAACTGGTGCCAGTTGTTCATCCAGAGTTATGGTCGAATCACGATGAATTGATGAACAGAATTCCTGATCATGCTCCTTAAAAACACGTTTGTTAGAGGAACATCCGATAAAAAGGATGAGACTGATAATTAGTAAAATCTTTTTCATATTTTACACCTATGCAGGTCTGAAAACTCCAAAATACAAACAACAAAAATCAAATATATCCCAAAAGGCATTGCTTAATTGAACAAAATGATTTGTTGTAAGAATTTTGATTTTGGAATTTGGTATTTAAGGTTTTTAAAATTGAATTAAGAGCTTTGGTTTACACACATTTCATAAAGTTTGTTAACTGTTTTCCAGTTTCTGGCCGTGGTTTTAACATTTAATTTTCGTTCAAGAGTTTTGTTATCAAGTTTGGATTTGCCTAATCCTTCAGGAAAATAAAAATAGATTTCCCGGTCTTTTATTACAATGTCATCATCCGGAGCCATGAATTTTTTTATTTCATCCATCGGAATTGTTTCCGGTATTTCTGATAAAAACGTAACCAGTAAACGGTTAAATTCCCGCTCACCTTTAATTGGCAAATTATCAATAACTGTTTTTATTTCATCCTGTGAGCGGATTTGAACCGGGACATGAAATCCATATTTTTCATTTATTGCATTTTCAATTTTGGTGATTATTTTTTTTCTGTCCGTTTGTTGTGTTTTAAAAATAACATTACCGCTCTGGATATAAGTTTGGACATCGGTAAAACCAAGACCAAAATATAACTCTCTCAAGTCGGCCATTTTTATTAACTTCTGTCCACTTACATTAATTCCACGCAGCAATGAAATGAAGGTTTGCAATTGATATTCCAAGATAGTGATTGTTGAAAAGCAAACACCTTCACAGAGGAAGGTGTATGAATCCAATCTAAATAAGTATTAAATAAAATACACAATTAGATTATTTGAAGTTCATTGGCAAAAACACCTTATAACCTAAAACCACATCCATTGAAATCCTTTAAAAGCAATCCAGCCTAAAACAGCACCCGGAGCAAGATCGTAAAAATAATGTTGTTTTGTATACAAAGCACTCAGTGCTATTAAAATAGGAAACAGCCAGGCCCAGGGCGCTAAATAAGGTGCATTTAAAGTTAAGTGTAAGGCCGTTAAAGTTGCAACACTAACATGCATGCTGGGAAAACAATTAGAGCGTTGATCAAATCGTTGGACAAGGCCAAGGAAACGTACACTCAAACTTTTACTTTCAGGCAGATTGCGCCAATGCTCCGGCGTAACAACCGGGACTAAAATAAAAAAGACCATTTGCATTAACATCAACATAAAAAAACTAATTGCCATATAATTAAACTGACGCATATCTTCCACAACATAAATCAGGAAAACTATAACCGGATAATATAACCCGGAATACACATAAACCCATCCTGGCTTTAATTTAAACCAATCATCAATTTGCGTTGTTTTAAATTCTTTTGCTTTTCTAAACATATTATTTTGTGTCCAGAAATAGAATTGATAAATACCGACAATGAGAATAATTGTAATTGAAAAATAAACCAGATAATCCATGTAGTTCCTCCATTCATAACTGTAAATATCCTGTAAAAAAGATAGGTTTTCCGGCACAGATTATGTCAGAGAGATGTAAGTTAGATGTAAAAAAATGTAATTGGCAAGGCGGGACTTTATTTTAAAAATTTATAGCCTGAACCATGCATTGTTAATAAATGGCTTGGCTCAGATGGATCATCTTCAATTTTTTTGCGCAGGTTTAAAATTAAATTATCAACTGTTCTAGTTGTAGGAAAAACATCATATCCCCACACTTCGTTTAAAAGCTGGTCGCGAGAAACAACTTCGCCTTCATGTTCTATTAAAAAACGTATAACCTCAAATTCCTTTGAAGATAACTTTACTGGCTCGCTGTTTTTAAAGGCTTCCAGGCGTTTAAAGTCCAGGGTCATATTTCCAAAAGTAAATGAATTAAGTTTTTGTATTAGCCCGGAAGATCGGCGTAACAAGGCCTTTACCCTGGCATGCAACTCCCGGATGGATGGTGGCTTGGTTACATAGTCATCGGCTCCGAGTTCCAGTAAAAGAACCTTATCAATCTCATCCTGCTTGCTGGTAAGCACTAAAATAGGTGTTGTAATTTCTCTTTGGCGGACTTCTCTGCAAATATCTTTACCATTTTTTCCGGGCAACATCAAATCTAAAATGATAATATCCACTTCAGGATCTAAAGCTTTTTCAAGACCATCAATGCCATCGGTGGCGGAAATAATTTTATAATGCTCTTCTTCAAAGCTCGCTTCTAGCGCTTTTAAAATTGCAAGATCGTCTTCAATGATTAATAGCTTTTGCATATGCCTCCATCAATTTTTTATTTCACCAATCGGAAAGTATAAAATAAATGTACTTCCCTGCCCTGGTTTACTTTCAACTTCCACTTTTCCGTTATGTGCTTCAACAACATGTTTAACCAGCGTTAACCCCAATCCTGCACCACCGGAGCTTTGAATATTTTCATCTTTAGAACGATAAAATGTTTCGAAAATATGTTGTTGATCTTCACTGGAAATGCCAACACCTTCATCAGTAAATTTAACAACAACATCCTCATTTTCAACTTCTGTAGAAATAAAAATACTCTTTTTATCTGCAGAATATTTTATAACATTGGAAATTAAATTTATACAAATGGAAATCAAAGCATCCTCATCGGCATTCAGGATAATTTCATTTTTTGAATAGTTTTCATTTACCTCAAAGTTTTGCTGACTTAACTGGTAATCCATTATTTTTACAACATTTTTTAAAACGGTATTAATATTTAATTTTTTAAAATGATATTCTTTTATCCCACGCTCAATTTTTGAGAAATCCAGAACGTTACTTATCAAACGTGATAGACGTGAACTTTCACCTTCAATAATTTCCAGATATTCACTTCTTTTGGACTCGGGGATATTTTTTTTCTCATTTAAAAGTTCTGCAAACATTCTGATTGAAGTCAGTGGCGATTGCAGATCGTGGGAAACGCTGGATACAAAATATGATTTCAATTGATTGAGTTCGTTCAGATGTTCAGCCTCAAGATTTTTTAATAATAATTGTTTTTGGAATACAGTCCGCTGTATCGCGAGGCCCAATTGAATCCCAACAGTTCTTAAAAGATCGATATCTTCATGTGTATATTTCTGCCCGGATTTTTTTCTTCCTAAAATCAGTATTCCAATAACATCATTTTTTGGATCTTTTAGCGGTGTAGCAAGACAGGTATATTTCTTATTATCATTTGGAATGTTTAGATCTTCAAATTCCAAACCTGACTCAATAATATTTTGATGTGTGAATATGGTTTGATTAGAATTTTGCGCCTGTTTATAAATATCCTTTATTAGCCCTTTATCAAATTGATCAAAGTTCTTACTGGCTGCAAGCTCAATTTCTGAGCTAATTTCATTTTTAATATAAATGGCAGAGTACTTTAATTGTAATAAGTCATCAATCTTGCGAATAGCTATTTGGACGATTGTATTTTTATCATAGCTTTCATTTAACTCTTGTGTAAAATGCCGTTGTGCCACACGATAATTATACTGCACCCTGAAAAACTTTTTATCCACCAGTTTCTGTAAACCACGGCGGATAGGTTCGAAAAATATTGGTGTTAAAATCGCAGCAATAACAGTTGTAACAAGCGATGATTCAACTGTAATAAAACCAACAAACAAAACTGAAAGACCAACCAGTGCTGCATATACAACCAACAAAAAGAAGGCCATAAAAACGTAAACTGTACTTCTGCGAAAAATATGATCAATATTAAAAGCGTGGTATTTTACAATGGCAATACTGAATGTGATTGGTATAATAAGCATTATTTGAAGCAATATGGCTTCCGGAATAAACGAATCAAAGCCCATCAGTTGGGGCATTTGCCAGAAAAAAACAAATGAAGGCGGTCCAATCGCTAATCCGAAAACCACCCAGCGAATTTGTCTTCTTTCAGATTCTTCCTGCGCGTTTATTGAAGATTGAAAAATATTTATGACTCCAAAAACCATGGCAATGGCAAAATATAAACGGTTTAAATCAAAAACATTCATATGATAATGAAACCAATCAACAGAAATAGATTGACTGGCGCTTAAAAAAGTAATGGACATGAAAATAGCGAGTAGTGCGGAAAAGCCATAAAGTGGATATGTTAACTTTTTTAAATGCTGCCATTTATACCTTGGGAAGACAAAACTTAAATGGACAAATAAGGTAGGGACAAAAGCGTATGCTATAAAAAAGAAGAGACGATTTAATTGTCCCAGGTTAAACACTCCGGCAGAATAATTTCCCCAGGTAAGTGTAATTATTACAGCTGTCCAAACCGAAGCCCAATGCCAGATATTTGCCATTAGCAATTCAGGTCTTTTGTTAATTACAAACAGACCCAAAATAAGAAAAACAAGACCTACAAAAATCTGTGTTAGATTATCATAAAGATTGTAATAGGATGGTAGCTTTACCTGCAGGTTAACATGTCTCTCTTCGCGAAGCAGTGAAAACTGGACAGAATCTCCAATAGAATGCGAATCAAGTATAAACTCTATATCTTCCTTTCTGGATACTTTCCGGCCGTCTATTAAAAGGAGTTTATCACCTTGCCAAAAAATGTTTTTTAATTCCGGGGCTCTAATTTTACTTACATATACAGATTTTCCTTCCACTTTAAAAGCAATATGCTTTTGCGGCTCAAGCCCTGCCTTCTGGATATTTTGCTTCATGCCCAGCAAACAAATCAGCAACAGAATGAAATCTATAATCAGAATGATTTTTAGTCGTTTACTTAATTTATTCATGATATGAATATTAGCTGCATTGTATCTTTTTTTGATTTAGGCAATCATACTATCAAGAAAATATTGAAATATGTTACCCAACAAATATGTTTCAAATTAGTAAAAAACAAACTAAAAAACGAGGATCGCAATGTTTTTTGAACGTATCTATGAAGAGGGTTTAGCGCAAGCCAGCTACTTTGTTGGTTGTCAGGCAACAAAAGAGGCTATTGTCATCGATCCAAAACGCGACGTTGATACCTATCTGAAATTAGCTGACCGTAAAAACTATAAAATTACGCACGTTACCGAAACACATATTCATGCCGATTTTTTAAGCGGTTCTCGTGAACTGGCTTCGTTAACAGGCGCCAAAATGCTGCTTTCGGATGAAGGCGGACCCGACTGGCAATACCAGTTTGATCATACTGGTCTTAAACACAAGGACGTTTTCAAGATTGGAAATATTCAGTTTGAAGTTTTACATACGCCCGGCCATACGCCGGAACATATATCTTTTCTATTAACAGATTTACCCGCATCTGATAAACCCAGTATGATCTTTACCGGTGATTTTGTATTTGTTGGAGATATTGGCCGGCCAGATTTATTGGAAGTAGCTGCAGGAGTTGAAGGCAGCCGGATTATTGGTGCCAAACAGATGTTTCAATCTTTAAAAATGTTTAAAGAATTACCGGATTATCTTCAGGTTTGGCCGGGACATGGCGCGGGTTCTGCTTGTGGTAAAGCCCTGGGAGCCATCCCCGGAACAACAATTGGTTATGAAAAAATCTATAATTGGGCGCTTAAACACACCAAAGAAGGACCTTTTGTAGATGAGCTTTTGGAAGGACAACCAGAACCACCCAAATATTTTGCAATGATGAAAAAGCTCAATAAAATAAATCGTCAAATTATTCCAACAATAAGAAAAGCAAAAGAACTCTCAATAGCTGAATTGGAAAAGGCCATTAAAGAAGGCATGCCGGTTATTGATACAAGGAACAAAGCTCTCTTTGCCTATGGGCATATCTCTGGTACAATAAATATCCAGAATAATAATGATTTTTCAAATTGGGCAGGATGGTTGCTAAATTACAATGCCCCATTTGTTGTTATTGCAGAACATGGACAAATAGATGAGGTTTCGCGCAAACTGATACGAGTTGGTTTAGATAATCTCATAGGTTTCTTCTCAAATATTGATGGGTGGATTGAACAACATTCGATGCAAGCCTTAAACCATATCGAGTCTCACGAACTAAAAGAAGTGATCGCCCAAAATAATTGCACAATTGTTGATGTACGCGGGATAAATGAATACAACAGCGGTCATATCAAACATGCAAAGCATATCCATCTGGGAGAATTAAAGGAACGTGCAGGAGAATTGCAAAAAGACAATCATATTATCCTTCATTGCGCCGGCGGTGACCGATCCAGCACAGCATGTAGTATTCTTCAGAAAGAGGGTTTTCTCAAAATCACTAATTTAACAGGTGGCTTTAACGCTTGGGCAGAATCCGAATTAGAATCTTAGTCTGTTTAATTTTTTTCTTTGTTTCATATTTTTCGGAAGAATTTGAATAAAAGCTGTAAATTAAAAATATATTCTTCAAATAGTGTTTTTTTACCGTTGCTAATCGGACATATGAAAATAAAAGAATTTTATAACAACAAGATAAGACCAAAAATAAAAAAAGGGTTTGATGAAATTCGCCACCCCGGCAATCATCCCAGGACAACTGCTCTTTCAATCGCCATTGGTATTTTTATAGGGATTGCAATCCCCATGGGTTTTCAGGTTTGGGCAATGGCTATCTTACTACTGGCTATCCGCTATAACTTAATAATTGCTAGCTTTGTGTCACTTATTTCAAATCCATTAACTATTTTGCCTATTTACTTCGCAGTTATTTCATTTGGGGAATTTGTTTTACAGATATCATTTCCCTGGGAGCTGTTTTACAGTTTTCTTGATGAACCCGGGTTTGAAAAAATTGTTGAGTTTGGGACGGAAGGGATGTTCATCTTTTTTACCGGTTCACTTTTGATAGCAACCATTTTATCTATTCCGGCTTATTTTCTTTCTTTTAAAACACTAACAAATTACCACAACAAAAATAAAACGGCAGTGGAGTAAGATCAAAATCCGTTTTAAAACAACGATAATATTTCCTTTAAATCCACATTTCCACCGCTAATAATAATTCCAATTTTTTTGCCTGCCAGTTTTTCTTTTATTTTTAACACGGCTGCCAAAGGCGTCGCACTGGAAGGTTCAATTATTATTTTCATTCTTTGCCAAACCAACTGCATGGCTTCGATTATTTCCTGATCAGATACAACCACAATTTCATCAACAAAATCCTGGATATACTCAAATGTTCTCTGGCTTAACGCTGTACGCAAACCATCCGCAATTGTCTTTGGGGGTAATTGAGGATGAAGTTTACCTGTGGTGTAAGATAAAAAAGCATCATTAGCAAGCTCCGGTTCGCCACCAATAACATTTACATTTGGCAATAAATATTTTGCTGCCAAAGCACTGCCGCTAATCCCACCACCTCCGCCAACAGGCGCAAATATAAAATCAAATTCTCCCTTCTCTTCAATTAACTCTAAAGCAGATGTGGCTGCTCCTGTAATGATAACATCATTATCATAAGGGTGGATAAGTTTGGCATTGGTTTTCTTAATAATCTTTTCTGTTTCGGCGATACGCGAACTTAACATAGCGTCACTAAATGTAACTTCTGCCCCATAAGAAAATAAGGCATCTTTTTTTATTTGTGGTGAAAGATGAGGAGTTACAACATAGCATTTAATTCCTCGCCATGCGGCGGCTTGTGCTAATGCAGCGCCATGGTTTCCGGATGAGTGTGTAATGACACCATTTTTTGCCTCTTCATCACTCAGCGAAAAAACAGCATTTGTTGCACCTCGAATTTTAAAGGAACCGGTTTTTTGAAAATTTTCACATTTAAAAAAAAGATTGGCTCCCGCAATTTCGTTTATTGCTTTACAGGTTAATACAGGTGTTTTATGAATTTTTTTGGCAATCCGTCTTGCCGCTTGTTTGATATTTGTAAGGTTTACGCTCATAAGTACAATATTTTTATAGATTAAGGAAAAAGTTTTTTGTTGTTTTTTCGTTTGGTTTTTCGGACTGAAACTTCTAAATTCGCACTAATATTTTGTCCCCGCCGTTATATTTTTTTCAATTAAAGAGACTTAAAATCACTACGATAATCCGGTAATGTCAACATTTAAATACAATGTCCTAATTATTGACGATCATCCCTTTACAATTAAAATTCTGACAAAAATCTTAATCAAACAAGATTATAATGTTTTTTCTTTTACAAATCCAATAGAGGTTTTGGATTTTTTAGATAAGAATGAAACCGAGATTGACCTGATTATTTCTGATTTGATGATGGAACAAATGACAGGGATGGAGCTTTTATCAAAAGTAAAACAGAACTATTTTACGTCACAAATACCTTTTATATTTTTGTCTGCAGCGAACAATGATAATATTAGGAAAGAAGCGTTTGAAAAAGGTGCTATAGATTTTTTTGATAAACCTGTTAATACAAACTTATTCATTTCGAAAATCCAATCCATTCTGCTTAACATTGCAATAAGTCAACTCGTGGGAAATATATTATTAACAGGAAATAAAGGAACCTTATTACCGCCGGATGTTTTGAAGTATTGTGAAATGGAAAGGCTAAATGGATTTGTTTATTTTAGCAATTGGACTTTAGAAACAGTCTTTAAGTTTACAAATGGGATTATCGATTACTCTTCGAATGATGAAAAACTTTATGCTGATTATGAACTTTTATTATCCTGGAATAAATATACATTTATTGTTTCCCGTTCAAAATTCAATTTAAAAGCAGTAAGAGAATATTTTAAACAAATCCAATCATCAACAAATACTTTCCTGCTAAATACCAAGAATAGGAAATTTGATAAATTTTTTGAAAAATTCCCTGACCTTGTAGAAATATTTGTGCACAAAGGTGTTTGGAATGCTGTTCGCAATAGTACTGATTTCAGTTATATATTTATTTTAGAATCGTTAAACACTTTAAATTCTACCGTACATAAAGAAGCGGGTAAAAATGTTTTATTTACAAAAATCAATCTCGACAATTTGAATATTCTCCTTCTAATTAACTATGAAAACAATGACCTGGCGTTTTTATTTAAAAGTGAAAAAGACTATCAAAGACTATTGAATATTTGGAAAGCTTCACAAAAATGATGAAACAAATTACTGAAGCTATTACAGGTATTGATGGCTTACAATACGTTATAATTCTTGATGAAAATGGAGACACACATTTTTCTGACTCTTTAATTGTTGAAGAAGGAAAACAAGCCATGGAGCTTTTTCTTCATTTTTTAAACTTTGTCAACAAACTAAAAATTGCAGGGAATAACCAGTTTAAAAATGGGGTCTGGGAATTTAGTGAGTTTTCAATTTCCATACTCACCATAAATTCCAACATTCTTATTCTTTCACATAAAAGAAGTTTTGATTCTCAAAAATTAATTAAAACAGTTGCACATTTTTTTGATGAAATTGATTAATAATTAGCAAGGATATTATGAAGAAGCAAAATGTTTCTAACACTATTGCAAGCGAACCATTTGAAATTGCAAAAAATATTTATTGGGTTGGCAAAAAAACAGGTGATGACCTTGAAATGAATGTCTTTTTGAGGGTTTTTGAAAAAGATAATCAAAAAATTAATATGCTAATCGATCCCGGCCCTCCATCAGATTTTGATATTATCGAAACAAATGTTAAAAAAGTTTTGGGTGATGATTATAAAATCCACTTTTCTTTTATTAACCACCAGGATCCGGATGTGGGTTATAACGCTATTTATTTTCAACGGTATTTTCCAAACATGCAGGTAATTACCATGGAAGATACCTGGCGTTTGATTAAATTCTACGGCTTCAATCCTAAAAGATATATCCCTGTAGACCGCTTTAAAAGCAGGACTATAAAAATGATAACCGGTCACAAACTGGTTTTTGTCCCAACTCCATATTGTCATTTCCGGGGTGCATGTGCTCTATACGACGTTACTGAACGGGTTTTATTTACAGGTGATTTGTTTGGCGGTCTTTCCGATACACCTGGTTTTTATGCCGATGAAGATGCCTGGTCAGGTATAAAAATATTCCAACAAATTTACATGCCCGCAAGCATTGCCATAGAAAGTGCACTTGCAAATATTACACGCGTAGACAAAAACCCGGCCGTAATTGCACCGCAGCATGGTAAAATAATTAAAGACAGTTTTGTAAAGAAATATATGTCAAAGCTAAAATCATTAGCAGTTGGATTGGATTTATCTCATCAAAATAAAATATTAGTTTCTCAATATATAAAAGCTCTAAATGCGATTATCCAGCAAATAAAACTCAAACTCGATAAGTCCAATTATGACACTATTTTCAATTCTCTTTTTACCGATGAATCATTCCCTGAAATCTTCAGCGTGAAAGATGAAGAGATTTATGAAGTAAAAATCGCAGTGGAAGATGCTATGCAGTATTTTCTTAATAACACTTTAAAAGACCAATCTCCCGGTGTAAAAAAAGATCTTCAATTTCTTGTTTTGCATATATTAACTGATCTTAACCTGCCTACCGAAAATTTAAATTTGGAAATTAAAGAAACAACTGAAACGAAGGAAGAAACAGAAGATTTTATCAGTGAAGAAAGTGAGGATGTTGAGAACCAGAACGGTACAGAAACAACTAACCTCAACTATCTAAATATCCGCAATCTGTTGCAGATAATTGAAGATGAAAGTGGCAGTGATAAATTCAATGAGCTAACTGTTTTGAGAATAATGCTCAAAATTCCACCGGATATTTTGAAACGAAATAAAGTCAACAGTTACGATGATTTTTTCCAGTTGGAAGAAACAAGTGATCCTGATTTTATTAAGTACATTGTACAGGGAAGTGAACAGATTTTAGGCCATCAATTGCCTGAATCTATATTAAAATAAGGAATTTATGAGTATAAATTTAAACCTTACCCATGATCCCAAAAGCGGTTTACACAATCTTGCAAACCAGTCTGTTGTTCTTCATTGCAATCACTATAATATTGAGTTACAGAATACAATTTTATTGCCAGAATATTTAGATGGTTATGAAATCCAATTCAATGCCGCCGCTGAAGTTGCTTCAAGCATGGTGAAAGAAGTGTGCATACAAGAAAATATTTCTGATAAATCTGAAAAATTACGAGTCGCAGAGAGTATATATAAAAAAATGGGACTTGGGGTTTTAAACCTTTCGCTTGTAGATGAATCTGGTGGAATTGTAAATACCTCAGCTTCTCACTATCATCTTGGCTGGCAAATTCGCTTTTCAAAATCTGAAGCGCATGCCCATGTTTTAACAGAGGGATTTATTGCCGGCATAATGACTTATGTTTTTAACGAAAGTTATAGCGTTGAAGCAGTAGTCGAGCCCAAAAAGCTATACTACAAAATTGAGAAAACTACAGAAGCAAAATATATCGAGAATCTAAATTTACAAAAAATCCAATCCATCGATACTTCCAACCCAGATTTTCCAAACTATGACAAAAAAATACCTTGCCAGGATATTACAAGTGCGGTTTTACGGGCTTTACCCCAGGCAAATGAAAGCGGACTTATTGAGGCGTTTGGTGTTTTACTAACTTATCTACCATCAGAATATTATGGAAAAATCTCTTATCGATTTGAACAAGCTTTGGACAAAACCGGCGGAATTGATGGATTGGCCAAACCACTATTAATTGAATCCGGACATATTTGTGGTTTTAATACTTTTGGTGGAATAATGACATCAGAAGTCTGGAATACTCTTATTTTACCAACTCTCACTTCGCAGCATGATTGGGTTTACGGAATGGTTTCGGTAATTAACGCATTAGGATGGGGACATTGGCACATTAATGAATTAGTCGATGAAAAAAAACTTGTTCTAAGGGTATATAACAGTACTGAGGCAATTGCTTATCGTGAACATTTTGGAATTGCGAAATCATCAAAATGCTACACTGCGGAAGGTGCTGCGGCGGCGATTATGAACCTTATCTACAAAGGGGATATTATTAGCGGGCCTGAATTAACTCAGGAATATTATCAAAAAGTATTTAAAAGTGAAAATACATTTAAATCCGAAGAAACTAAGTGCATTGCAAAAGGCGATGAATACTGTGAATTTAAATTTATCGAAAAATAGTAAAACTACTTAGAAAACAGTTTTCTTAAATCATTCAGAATCTGCTCGAATATTTTATTCTCAAACTTTTGAACAGGGTACTTTGATACAAACTTCTCGTTTTTTCCAAAAATAGCAATATTACAATGTTCTTCTTTAAACTTATACGTTTCGGCAAACTCTCCATCCCAATCCATTAAAATTCTTTTAGTTGTATCACTTGGAAAAAAACCCTGAACAATTCCACGCATAAAAAATGGAACCGCGCTTAAATCTGCTACACCTATAAAAGAAACATGTTTGCCAGTGTTATTCTTTTCTAATGAATCTAAAATTGCTTTAACCCAAAGATCATTATATTTACTGCCCTCTCTGTCGCTCCCCACAATAACAACTATTTTATCAGAAAAATCGCTTTTTTCATGAACCTTATCAAATTGGTCTTTGATTTTAAAATCAATTAGATTTTCACTTTGATAACCATAAATGGGTAAAACCACAAACAGGGGCGCTAAAAGTAATATTAATAATTTCATATGCTATATTTGCTCACTTTTCGTAAACATCCTGGAAAGTATATAATCGATCGATTACAGCAGGTTTTTCATAATTCAACAAGTTAAAAGCCTGCCCACCCACAAAAACATCAACGCTGTTCTTTTCCGCAATATCACAGATTAGATCTAACTCTTTTTGGGTTTGATCTATTTCTTTTACATAAGTACCGGATATATAGATTCGTTTGGGACCAAAATCTTCGATAATGTTTTGAAGATAAATCTGTGGTGTAATTTGGCCACTGTATAAAACTTTGTACCCACGGTATTCCAAAATATGATCTACCAATTTTAATGGAATATCGTGCATTTCATTTTGAAGGTTCATGCACATGGCAACACCCTTCCTTATTTCCGGACGGGCAATTAGGCTCTGTAACCGGATTATTGAATCTTTCATTGTTTGGGAAGCGAAGTGCTCTTCAATAATTGATATCTGTTTGGCTTCCCACAAATCACCGATCTCATGAAGGACCGGTGTAACAATTCCATCATAGATTTCATGTAACCCGATTTTTGCAAGATATAGGCCTTTTAGAATTTGCAGAACACGCTGTCGGTTATTGTTTAAGGCCTGTTTTAAAGTAAATTTATAAAGTACATCATATTTCTTTTTTAGTATCCATTCGCTTAATTGCAAATCTTCTTCATTCTCAATTGGGATCGTACTGATTGTAGCATTCGCCTGGCGGTGTTTTTCAACAAATTCAGTTAAGTGCTGCATTTCAAATTTCCGGTGTCCACCGGCAGTTTTAATGCAATTTAGTTTGCCTGAGGCGGACCATCTTTTTATTGTCGAAACATTTACCCCTAAAATTTTAGCGGCCTCTTCTGTACTGTAAGTTATCATATTAATTCCTCGTTCAACTGTTCCTAATATACATCCCATTTTATATATTTGCAATTTTATATGAGCTATATGAGCGTTTTAATTTCTTCTCAAACTTTTACACAAGTCTTTTCACTTTAACTCTTGAATCATTATACACCACTTTTAATAATGTTTTTAAAATATTATTTGACATTCCATTTTTTAGAGTTATATTAATCCCGAAAACATAAATCGCTCATTTCGCTCATTTAGGAGAAAAAAGATGAAAACAAAAAAAATTGTCGTTATAGGTGCCGGATTTGGAGGTCTCGCTTCTGCAATAAGGCTCCAGGCCAGAGGTCATCATGTTACAATTTTAGAAAAAAGAGAAAAAGTAGGTGGAAAAGCCTATCAGTTAAAAAAGGCGGGATATACATTTGATATGGGGCCATCTTTGATTACCGAACCCAAAATAATTGAGGATGTTTTTAAATCTGCTGGGAAAAAGATGGAAGACTATTTGGATTTAACTCTATTAGATCCATACTATCGCATTTTTTTTCATGACAATAGTTATATCGATTATTCTTCAGACAGTGAATTCATGAAAGAGCAAATGCGTAAATTCAATCCCAAAGACGCAGAAAATTATGATTCTTTTATGGACTTATCCAAACAGTTACATAAAGCCGTAATTACGGATGAATTGGGAAGCGAGCCTTTTTCTAAGATATCAACCATGCTCTCTTTTCTACCACAGGCCATAAAACTTAATGCTCTAAGTTCAGCATATGGGGTTGTCAAAAAGTTTTTTAAAGATTTTAGGCATCAATTTTTGTTTTCTTTTCATCCTCTATTTATTGGAGGCAACCCATTTAAAGCACCTGCTCTATATTTAATGATTCCATATATGGAAAAAGAAGGCGGTGTTTGGTATGCAAAAGGTGGAATGTACAGCGTAGTAGAAGCCTTTGTAAAAGTTTTTGAAGAGCTTGGTGGTACGATAGAAACAAATAGCGCAGCAGATTCTATCCAGGTAGAAAACGGACGGGCTGTAGGAGTGCGTAGTTCAAAGCGTGTCTTCCCAGCAGATATGGTTGTTTCAAATGCCGACTTCAAACATACATATGATGATTTGATCGAATCCAAACACCGTAAAAAATGGTCTCCTCAAAAATTAGAAAAATTAGATTACTCGATGAGCGCCTTTATTCTTTATTTAGGTGTTAAGAAGAAATACAGCAAGCTTAAACACCACACCTTGGTTTTATCTGAGCGTTATAAAGGCCTAATTGATGACATCTTTGTAAATAACGTCTTGCCCGATGACCAATCTATGTATTTACATATGCCATCAATAACAGACCCAACCATGGCGCCAGAAGGTTGCGAAAGCATGTATGTCCTGATCCCTGTTTCCAATATGGACGCAGGAATTGAATGGGACGAGGTAAAAGAGAATTATTCCAAGCAAATTTTAAATTTTCTTGAGCATGATTTTAAACTGGAAGGTTTACAAGATTCAATCGAAGTAATGGAAATATTTACACCTAAGGATTTTGCGAAAACACAAAATGCCTACAAAGGAAGTGCCTGGGGAGTAGAACCCACATTGTTGCAATCAGCATATTTCAGACCGCATAACCAATCAGAAGATATTGAGAATATGTTTTTAGTTGGGGCAAGTACACATCCGGGAGCAGGAGTTCCTGGAGTTTTATTAACTGCCGAGGCTACCGAAAAAGCCATCATAAATTATTTGAAAGAAACAAAAATAAAAACAAAATCAGCTTAGGAGAATAAGTAATGAAATTTTGGAAATTACCAGATCTTATGGCATCGTTTGAACATGCACGTTTGCAAACAGCCTACTACTCAAAAAGCTTTTATATTTCTGCAAAGATGTTGCCAACGGAAAAAAGATGGGCCACATATGCCTTATATGGATTCTGCCGATACGCTGATAATTTAATTGATAATCCGCGTAATCGAACACATCAGGAACTACTTAATGAAGTAAGGGCGCTGGAAACTGAAATAAACTCTGCTTATAACAGCGGTGAATCAGAACACCCTATATTAAAATCATTTATTTTCGTTGCAAAACGCTATGGTATTCCAAAAGAATATCCAATGGACCTGCTGAAAGGTGTTGTAATGGATATCGATAAAAAACGATATCAGACCTTTGAAGAACTCTATCTTTTTTGTTACAGGGTTGCTGGCGTTGTTGGTTTAATGATGACGCATGTGCTGGGCTATAAATCTGAAAAAGCATTTTATTACGCAGAAAAACTGGGGACGGCAATGCAGTTAACAAATATTCTTCGTGATATACAAGAGGATAAAAACATTGGACGGATTTATTTACCAATTGAAGAACTCAATAAATTCGGATTATCAGAACATGATATAATCAATGAAAATATGCCAAAAAAAATGCATGACCTGATGAAATTCCAGATAAAGCGTGCATCTCAATATTATGAAGATGGCAACAAAGGAATATCCTTACTTTCACGTGATGCGCAGTTTGCAATATTTTCTTCCAGTAAAATCTACAATGGTATCCTGTTAAAAATTGAAGCACAAAATTATAATCCATTTCTGGGTCGTGTTTATGTTTCTCAAGTAAAGAAATTTGGGATTCTTTTTCAGGAAATAATTAAAACAAAAATGATATACCCAATCACGCGAATGGGACTTAATTATAAAATATCAGCTACCACTTTGTTATCAGATAGGGGGATTCGATAATGGACTTTGCCATAAACACAATTATTTTAATTGCCAGTTTTTCTTTTATGGAATTTTTGGCCTGGTTTGCACATAAATATGTAATGCACACTTTTGGCTGGAGCCTTCATAGAGATCACCATTTCAAAGAGCCAGATCAGACTTTTGAATTAAACGATCTATATTTCCTGATATTTGCAGCTCCTGGTATTTCCTTTTTGTTTTTTGGTTACCACAATGGAAGTTATGATCCGCTCTTTTGGGTTGGGGCAGGAATATCTTTATATGGAATGGCCTATGTTTTTGTCCATGATATTTTCATTCACCAACGCCTTAAAATTTTAACCAGGACACAAAATACTTATTTACTGGCCATGCGTAAAGCGCATAAAATTCATCATAAACATTTACAAAAAGAACATGGGGAGTGTTTTGGTTTTTTGTGGGTGCCTCCAAAGTATTTAAAAGAAGCACATTTAAAAAAGAGGTCTTAACATGTCAACATATTTTTGGATATTACTCTTAACAATTATTATTCCATTACCGGCTTCATTTGATAAACGAATTCAGTTTCACAAAGAATGGTACGCTTTTATCCCGGCAATGCTTATTACGGGTTTGTTTTTCATTATATGGGATATTTATTTTACTCAACTCCAGGTTTGGGGATTTAATAGCAGTCACCTGGCAGGTATATATTTATTCAATTTACCAATAGAAGAGATTATATTTTTTGTTGCAATTCCTTATGCGATTGTTTTTACATATTATAGCCTTACAAAAGTTATTCCTCAAAAAGAAATAAATAAACCAATATTTTCAATCACATTTCTAATTGCTTTATTACTGCTAATTATCGCCCTTTTCAATCTTGATAAGATTTACACCAGCATTACATTTATGCTTACAGCCATATTCTTACTAATGCATATTTTTATTCTTCGCAGCCATTACCTCAAAACATTTTTTATTTCGTATGCTATTATTTTTCTTATTCCATTTATTTTTGTAAATGGAGCATTAACGGGCATGATGACGGCAGAGCCTGTCGTTTGGTATAATGATTCCGAAAATTTAGGCATACGAATTTTTACTATACCTATAGAAGATTTTGTATACGGGATGTTGTTGTATTTGATGAACGTGACTTTGTTTGAGCAGATAAAAGAAGTGAGGAAAGAAAACAGAATTTATAAATCCTCAGCATTGGTTTAAATTCAACCATCAGTTAAGCATTTAGAAACTCAATGGCTCGTTGTTCTGAATAGTATAACCCACTTTTATTGAAACTTACAAACCCGACATGCCCGCCATATTTTGGTGTTTCAAGGCAAACGAATTTATTTTCATCCACTTCGGTATGTGGGTAACACTCTTCTGCGAGAAATGGATCATTTAATGAATTAACAATAAGGGTGGGGATTTTTATTTCGGGAATAAAATATTTGCTGCTGCACTTTTTCCAGTAGTCTTCTGCATTTTTAAAGCCATGGATTTTTGAAGTATAGCGGTCATCAAAATCCTTAAAGGTTTTTACCAGTTGAAAATCCTTATCATCTATTTGCCCGGGGAACATATCCATTTTGATTTTGATTTTCTGGTGTAGAAATTTCAAAAAACGTTTCATGTAGATTTTATTACTAAAACGGGCCAATTCTTCAGCACTCGATTTTAAGTGGCATGGAACAGAAAAAACACAAGCTTTGCTTATTATTTGGTTGGCTTTTTCAGCTTGTTCACCAAGGTAGACAAGTATCTGATTTCCTCCCATACTAAATCCAACAAGCGCCAATTCTTGATAATTGCCTGTATTATTAACATGGTCAATCACAGTCTGCAAATCATCCGTTGTCCCGCTATGATAGAACCGTAACTTCCTGTTTATTTCTCCACTACAGGATCGAAAGTTCCAGGCTAAAACATCCCAGCCTGCCATGTTTAATGCTTTGGCCATGCCGATTACATAATGACGGTGAGAACTGCCTTCCATTCCGTGGGAAATAATGGCTATCTTTTTGGATGACACTCTTGACCAGTCAAGATCGAGAAAATCATTATCCGGTGTATTTATTCTTTCACGATTATAAAAAGCCGGATTCAATTTTCTGAACAAGGATGGATAAATAGTTTGAAGATGGCCGTTTGACAAAAACAGCGGAGGGCAATAATCTTGCATAAATAGTTTTTATGTAGAATTGAATTACTCAATAATTCAATTATTTTTAATTACGGTTTTTAGTCGCTAATTTTGCTTTATAGATTTAAGTGAATCGTTTTTTTCACTTACCTCATTATATGGCGACCATTTTTTCCAACCTTCAAGTTCTATTTTTACACTCCCGATAAATACTTCCATATATGACAAAATTGGAACACGAAAGGCGTCATCACTAAACCAGGCTTCAAATGGTCCGGTAACTCCTGCAATGCCTTCAACAAAAAGCTCACCATTAAAATACAAAGTTGAAAGCCCCTGTGGAATTGAATCAATCTCAGTAATTGTTCTTTCTTCTGTAAAGTTAAAAACAACATCGCCGGATTTATCTTCAATAAATGTTGAAACTGTATCCTTGCCCGGTATGGCAGAGTTTATTCGTGCAAAATAAATAAGGCTAATTCCATCAATTTTTTTTGGAGTTAAGGTAAGTGTTTTTTTCTGAACCTTCTTGGGATCTTCTAAATCAACAAGGCTCACATTGATTTTCATATTATCATAATCAAAATCGTAAATTGCATTGTATTTTTCACCATCTATTTTTTCATCAGAGACAAAACGGGCAACTTTAAAATCATCAGTAATGTAGGTATTGTAAACACTTTCATGGTCAATCCAAAAAAGTAAGGGATTAGATTGAATTACAACTTTTATATGATTTGCATTCTTCCCGTTAACTTCTTCTTTTCCCAAATTTGAAAGAGTTATTTTCCCAAGATGGAAAAATGAATAATCTACACCATACGTAAGCTCCTGCCCTTTTTGCCATTTAAACTCCTTATGATCCTGAGCCTGGATACTCTGTGTAAAAATTAATAATAAAATCGTGATAATTAATTGGAATAATTTTGTGGTAAATTTGCGGATGAACATTTTGGTCAGATTTCCTTCAAATAATTTCAAAGAAACAATATACGTTTATATTCTAAATTGTTTCTGTTAAAAATATCATATTTTAGTTTTTTAGGATTAGAGATAATCTCGTCACGATACGTAGTTTTATTAGAGGCTTTATTTCGATATTATTGTCTCACAGATGGAATTATGAAATTATTTTATCATTAATAATTTTCCACAAAAGTTTGTTTTAAAATAGTTTTCAAATTATCAATATATTGTTCTTGCGACCAGCCGTATTCTACAACTAAATGCTCCCAATTATAAACGGATAGCATTGTCATAAACACTTCAGTTGCATCTTTTTGAGACCAACGCCCGGCAAGAATTCCTTCACTTTGCAATGTTTCAACAATTTCCTGGCATACATCAAATAAGCAACGCATACTACCATCCCAGGCTGTTGCCGCGGCCTCATCTGTGTCACGCGTTTTCAATAGTGCTTTGGCCAAACCATATATTTCGGGAATATAATTTCCCCAGACGTTAACGCAAGCGTCTATTAATTCACCTCCATTATCAGCAGTTTTTAACTGATTTAAGCGTTCATTTAATCCTTTTACATCATCCACATATGCCACTGTCGCTATCATCAGTTCTGTGCGATTTGAAAAATGGAGGTACAATGCCTGGCGAGAGATACCTACATCAGCTGCGATATCACGCATATGCACATCCTGACCAACACGTTGCTCCATCAAATGCCAGGTGGTTTCGAGAATTTTTTTCCGGGTTAAATCTTTTTTAGTTGACATGATGTCAAGTATACTCTATATTCTCCGGCAAGTCAATTGACACGGTGTCAAGTAATGGTAGTATTATAATGGAAGTAATCTATGAAAAATCAAACAAGAAGAGAGTTTCTCATTAACGGAAGCATATTAAGCATAGCTGCAATTAGCTCTACTTCAACAGGAAGCGAACGCCTCTTGTCCCAGCCTATTGAAGCAGATAAAATTCAATTTCCTGAATCGGATTGTAGCAAAAACATCGATGACAATTATAAAATACTAATTGCATATGCTTCTGAATTCGAGTCAACTGCTGAAGTTGCAATAGCTATCTCAAAAGTTTTCTGTGCAAGGGGCCATTTTGTTGAAACTAAATGGATCAAAAATATACATAGTATACAAAAATATGACGCTGTCATTCTTGGAAGCGCTATTCAATATGACAAATGGATGCCTGAAGCAGAAAAGTTTGTTCAATTAAACCAGAAAAAACTTAGAGAAATTCCTGTAGCCTATTTCTTTACATGCCTTACTCTCTCAGAAAAAAGCAAAAAAACAGAGAAAACGGCCAGTAAATATGCCGAGAAACTCATGGCCATTGATCCTTTGGTAAATCCACTAAGTATTGGACAATTCGCAGGTGTACTCGATTATGATAAAATGTCTCTTTTTAAGAAACTTATGTTTAAAACTATTTCTTTGGTTACCGGCGTTCAGGAGGGCGATTACAGGAATTGGAATATCATTGATGGATGGGCAAACAACGTACATTTTAGATTTTCAAAAAAAATGAAAAACAAAAGTGATGTAAACAAAGTTTAAACATAAAAAAAGGAAAGAATATGAAATTAATAGTATTTGGTGCCTCCGGTGGTACTGGCCAATTCCTGGTTACTCAGGCACTTAAACAGGGACATGAGGTAACAGCTTTTGTCCGGAATCCGCAAAAACTGAAGCAAAAAGGTTCTAAGTTGAAAGTGATACAAGGTGATGTTTTGGATACTCAAACGTTGGAAAAAGCCATATCCGGGCATGATGCCGTTTTGTGCTCAATTGGTTTATCAAAAATTTTTGACAAGAGTAACTTAAGGGCAAACGGTACAAAAAATATTATTGAGGCAATGAGAAAAACCAAAGTAAAGCGGCTCATTTGTCAATCCACATTTGGCGCAGGTGATAGTTATAATATGCTGCCCTTCAGTTATAAATATTTAGTTTTTCCATTATTATTAAGGCGCGTACTTGCTGATCATGAAGTTCAGGAAAAATATGTAAGGGAAAGTAAACTAGACTGGACAATTGTGCGTCCGGGCTCCTTAACTGATGATGTGGAAACCGGCATTTATTTTCATGGGTTTACAGCTGGGACAAAAGTAACAGCAAAAATTTCCAGAGCGGATGCTGCAAACTTTATGTTGAAACAGTTAAACGATGCTCGCTATATGTTAAAATCTCCTAGCCTTTCATACTAAAATCATTTTGAGCGAAGCATCTTTAATTATTTGAGAAGTTTAAGGTGCTTCCATCTACTGTTTAGCCTCCACCACCATGGCGGATAATTTTGGCGTCTTTCATAAAAACCACATCTTCCGCAATATTTGTTGATAAATCACCCACTCGCTCCAAGGAACGGGCTGCACGAACAACGCCAAACGCTTCATTGATTTTGCTGACATCCTTTTTTATAAGCTCCTTCGCATCTTTCAGAATTTCGTCATATAAATTATCAACATCCTCGTCTTTCTCAAGCACATCACGGGCATCATCTGCATCCTGATGGATAAAGGAGCTGACTACATCATGCAGCATAGAACACGATATTTTTTTCATGTCATTAAGTTTCTTTACCAATTCTGCAGGAACCGGTTCATCTTTTAGTTCCAAAACCGTTTGAGCGATGTTTGCAGCATGGTCGCCTATTCGTTCCAAATCATTATTCATTTTTAAGCCACCAACAATAAAGCGCAGGTCTATTGCCACAGGCTGTTGCAATGCCAGTAATGCCAAAATATTCTCTTCAATTTTAACTTCAAGGTCATCCACTTCATTATCTTTTGCGATAACCTGTTCAGCCAATTTTATATCCTGTTTTTTAAAGGCTTTTATCGATTGGCGAATATTATGCTCTACTTCGTTGGCCAGAAAAATCAGGTCTTTTTTTATATTATCAAGTAGGTGTATAAACTTTTCTTTCATTATCCAAACCTTCCGGTGATATAATCTTCTGTTAATTTTTCAGTTGGGTTGGTAAATATTTTTTTAGTCTCATCTCGTTCAACAAGTTCTCCCAACATCATAAAGGCTGTATAATCGGATATACGCGCAGCCTGTTGCATATTATGGGTCACGATCACGATTGTGTAATCTTTTTTCAATTCTTCAATTGTTTCTTCAATTTTTCCTGTTGAGATTGGATCCAGTGCTGAGGCCGGTTCATCCATTAAAATTATATCCGGTTTGTTTGCCAATGTACGAGCAATGCATAAACGTTGCTGCTGCCCACCAGATAAATCCAAAGCAGAATTATGAAGCCGGTCTTTTACCTCACGCCACAAATCACCTTGTACCAGAGCTGATTCAACTATTTCATTTAAATCATTTTTATCTGTGATTCCATTTACTTGTGGCCCAAAAGCTACATTTTCCCAAATGCTCATCGGGAAAGGATTTGATTTTTGGAAAACCATGCCAACAGATTTACGCAGATCTTCCATTTGCATATCCTGTTTATAAATATCCTCACCGTGAATCTTAATTTCACCATTTATATAAGAATCCTGGATTAGGTCATTCATCCGGTTAAAACATCTTAAAAGTGTTGATTTCCCACAACCGGACGGCCCGATAAAGGCGGTTACTTTTTTATCCGGAATGGTAATATTGACATTTTTCAATGCCTGTGCTTCCGGATTATAAAAAAAATCCAGGTTTTTGGTTTCAATAACCACTTTTTCTTTTTTTACTTCATCTTCCATTATTTCTTTTTCCGTTGAATAAACTTCCACTTTATTTTCCTCACATCTGAAAGGTAGCGATCGTCATTCCGGACTCGTTTCGGAATCCCTAATTTAATAGATGGATCCTGAAATAAATTCAGGATGACGGTTCCTTTTTAATATTCAAACCGACCTAAAAAGTCGCAGTTTTAAATTTCTTCCTCAAATTGTTGCGCACATAAATGGCAAACATATTTAACAGAACAACAATAATAATTAATAGTAAAGCCGTGCTATAAACCATTGGCTTGGCTGCTTCAACATTTGGAGATTGAAAGCCAACATCATAAATATGAAAACCAAGGTGCATAAACTTCCGGTCCAAATGCAAAAACGGGAAACTCCAATCAAGTGCTAAAGATGGCGCAAGTTTTACAACACCGGTTATCATCAACGGCGCGACTTCACCGGCGCCCCTGCTAATAGCCAAAATTAATCCTGTTAAAATACCGGGCATTGCATTTGGTAAAACGATATTGCGGATCATTTGCCATTTTGTGGCGCCCAAAGCCAATGCGCCTTCTTTGTTGGCCCGCGGAACTGCCAAAATTCCTTCTTCGGTGGCAACCACAACCACCGGCAAAGTTAATAGAGCCAGTGTTAAAGAAGCCCACAAAATTCCACCCGTACCAAAAGTTGGTTCCGGCAAAGTATCGCTAAATAAAAGTTGATCGATTGAACCACCGACAACATATACAAAAAAACCAAGCCCAAAAACCCCAAACACAATACTTGGAACGCCGGCCAGATTGTTTACCGAAAGGCGGATAAAGCGGACAATGGTTCCCTGATTGGCGTATTCGTTTAAATAGATCGCCGCCATAACACCAATTGGTACCACGGCGATTGACATTAAAAGTACCATCAAAACCGTTCCGAAAATTGCAGGGAAAACACCACCTTCTGTATTGGACTCACGTGGATAATCCGCGACAAACTCCCACACTTTTGCAATATAATGGACTGATTTTCCAAACACGCCCATTTCATTTGGCTGATATAAACGAACAATAGATGAAAACGCTATTTTTTGAGTCTGGCCGGATGCCTCCTGCACAGTTAAATAATTGGCCCGATCTTTTAGAACCAATTCTTCAAGCTCTTTGTTAAAAGCCAATATTTGTGGTTCAATTTCCTGTTCAAGAAAAGAGATTTCATCATACAGTTTTTTTATCGTTGTACGCGATTCCTCTGTCTTTGCTTCCGATGATATTTCAATTAAGGCTATTTCCCTTTGCAGCTCAGAACTCGGAATCATTAAACTGGCTACATCATTGCGTATTTCCTCAATTCTATGGCTGGTTTCAAGAGCCAATTTATGCGCATCTTCCACCTCATCAAAAAAGTCTATTGTGGTATTATCAAAATAACGCTCATTTATATGAACATCCTGTATTACGCCATAAAAATTTCCATATTCTTCACGCTCAAAAGTAACCGCATCATTTTTATATGTTGTATTGGTCACATCCTTTTTGTTGAGCCAGATAAAATCCAGTCCATAAATATCACGGTTACCAATTTTCAACTGCAACTGATCTGTTTCAGGATTACCCGTTTCATTTTCATCCCACAACTCACCCATATAGGATTTTCCATCCTGCAAGTCGACCGAAACGATATCACCGGGCCAGAAAAAATTTAATCCTTTAAAAAGAATTACAAAGATAACCCAGGCTGTCATTGCAAGTGTTATAACCAGGGCCATCCCGGCAGAAAAAATATAATTGTTACCTTTTTGTTTATTAGACGCCACTAAAACCTCGCATATTTCTTACGCAATTTATCTCCGATTAAGGATGAAAGCGTATTAAGCACAAAAGTAAAAATAAAAAGTAATAATCCTGTAAAAAACAAAACACGATACAGAGTCCCGCCAACCGGAGCTTCAGGAATTTCGACAGCAATGCATGCACTCATCGCCCGGAATCCGTTAAACGGATTTAAATCTAAAATTGGCGTGTTGCCTGTTGCCATCAATACAATCATTGTTTCACCAACTGCGCGGCCCAAACCAAGCATAATCGCAGCAAATATCCCTCCGGATGCTGCCGGTAAAACAACCCTGCGTACAGTTTGCCAGGGCGATGCACCCAAAGCCAATGATGCCGATGTGAGCGATTCAGGAACGTTGGACAAGGCATCTTCAGAAACAGTAAAAATGATTGGTATTACGGCGAAACCAAGTGCAAATCCTACAACGATGCTGTTGCGTGTTTCATAGGTAACATTTAATACCTGGTAAACCCATTGCTGAAAATTGCCATCAAATAAGAGATTTTCAAATCCCTGGCTAAATGTCATGGCAAAGAGATAAGTGATGATTCCAATGGGGATCGTAAATAAAATTTCGACTCCAGCGGGCATTTTAGATCTTATCCCGTCTGGGATACGCTGAATAAAAAACATCGTGACCAGGAAAAAAAGCGGCAACAAAATGACAAATAAAATGATAACCATTAAATATTTTTCAAAAAATGGAGAAAAGTATAATCCTGCCAGAAAACCGATCACAACGCTGGGTAGTGCCGCCATTATTTCTACAACCGGTTTAATTTGCCGGGCCAGGTTTCTTGGAGCAAAACGCGAAACATAAATCGCAGCCAACAAAGCCAGCGGTATTGAAAAGATCATGGCAAACAAGGTGCCTTTTAGCGTTCCAAAAATTAAGGGGATTAAACTGAGCTTAGGCTCAAACTCATCGCTGCCACCCGTAGACTGCCAGACAAACTGAGCATCGGAATATCCTTCATACCAAACCGGGCTGAACAGTGTTTCCAAATTGGTTTCAGGATGTTGGTTTTCCAGCTTAAATAATCCAAACTGATTTTGAGAATCCAAAACAAAAATAGCATTTGATTTCGGTGAAAATGTTCCGGTTTTTATTGGAAATTCAGCCGCCTTAAACTCAACCTCTGTTTGCCCTGTTGTGGAATAGTGAAGCTTGGCATTGCCTTTTTTGTCTACTGTAAGAAAATTCCTGTTACGCGCAGAAACCCATATTTGTGTAACACTTGCCGCGTGAGATTCAAAATCATGAACTTTTCTAAATTTAAATAGGTTTGCCGGTGTACGGATTGGAAACCAGGTTGAAACAGATCCATTTTCTCCTGCAAGAACAATAGCCTGGTCGCCAAGCAGATACTTTACATCCGTCACAATTGCATCTGTTAGAAACCTGTCTTTAACGATCGGTTCCTCAAGATCCGATAAATCGAACCAAAACACATTTTTGCTTGAAGTGGAGATTACAAGGTTTTCTGCATTCTGGCTCAAAGACAAAGCAGTTACTTCTTCTTTATTTATATCGTCGCTTAGGTTATAGAAATATTCTTCTTCCATATCTGCATCATAAACACGCAAATGAAGTGCATTTGTATGATCAACCCAGACCCATAACCTGCTGCCATCTTCATTTTCAGTGAAGCCAGTTTTTTCAATATGGTTTGGAACCGTATCGTGAACTGCTGATACTTGTAGCTCTTCTTGAATTTCAAGCGATGGAATGATCGAACGACCACTGTCCGTATAGACTGCCCTCATTTCAATATTGGCAGTAATTATTCGTCCGGAGTCACTTCCAACAGAAAACAATTCTTTGAGGCCACTTCCTTTTGCAGATGACAAAAGCTTTTCATTTTCAAATAACGGTAAGCTGGATGTTTTAATATTCTGCTTGCTTTCAATGTTGTAAAATCGAACAATCCCGTTTTCATCGATTTCATAAAAAACTTCAAGATATGGATCAATTCCTGTAAGTAAAATATTCTGGTTATTTTCTACAGATGGAATTGAAAGCCATTTTTCAATTGTGGCACCAAAACTTAACGGAAGGCTTTGATAAATTAGGAAAAGTAAAATTGCTATTATGTTAACAATAATGGCATATCCGCCAAATGTAATAATCCATCTTGCATTACGGTCAGCGTTTTCTACTTTTTTCCTAAAGGCGGATTTTTTTAAACTCAAGTTTATGTTTCTCTTTTCTAAAATGTATTTTATATCAAAACTATTCTTAAATGGGATGCTTCATTCCTCAGCCATTCTGATTATGGTGAACGAAGAATCCCAATGTTTGCAATAGTAGCGTTATTTCAATTTTGCTAATTCTTCTTGAACAACTTCATAAGTCAATGGCAGATAGCCATCTTTTACAACAATTTCCTGTCCCTCATAACTCAGGATATATTTAATAAACTCTTTTACAAGTGGATCCATTGGTTTTACAGGATCTTTAACGATGTAGAGATTTAAGAAACGCGCCAACGGGTATTTCTTGCTTACCACATTTGCATAACCACCATCAAAACAATCTGCGCCCTCTTTTTTAGCCAGAGCAACAGTTTTAACACCCGAGGTTTTGTAACCAATTCCACTATAACCGATGGCAAACTTATCTTCAGTAATTCCCTGCACAACCGAAGCTGAACCAGGTTGTTCTTTTACAGAATCTTTATAATCACCTTTTTTAAGCACTTTCTTTTTAAAGAAACCATATGTTCCGCTTGCAGAATTACGTCCAAAACTACGGATAGGCTGCTTTGCCCATTCTCCGGTTAAACCAAGATCGGCCCAGGTTTTAACATCCTTGGCAAATCCACGCTTACGTGTTTTAGAAAAGACCGCATCTGCCTGCTCTAAGCTTAGGCATTCTATAGGGTTGTCTTTGTTTACAAAAATTGCCAGTGCATCTAATGATGTCCTGATTTGAGTTGGCTTAAATCCATATTTTTTATCAAAAGCATCTTTTTCTTTGGATTTCATTTCGCGTGACATTGGACCAAACTGGGCCGTTGCCTCAATTAGTGCCGGTGGTGCGGTGGAAGAACCCTTACCTTCGATTTGTACATTTACCAGCGGATAATATTTCCGAAAACCTTCCAGCCAAAGGGCCATCAGATTATTCATTGTATCAGAACCAATACTGTTTGCGTTCCCTGAAATTCCGGATACCTTTTTATACTTTTCAATTTTTGAATCGACTTTTACATTTTGGGCAATGCTGATTTGTGTTAATGCCATTACAAAAATCAAAGCACTTAAAATTATTTTCTTCATTCTAAAAAACTCCTTTGTTAAATCATTATTAAATTAAAAACTCTATGTTACAGACCTGTTACAATCTTGAACTTTTCTTATTTAAAAGACCAAACGAAAGTCAGGTTGCCTACAATATCCGGATTGTCATTTACACCGCTGTTTGTGTAATAAAAAATATTAGGGATTACCGATATACCTTTTGCAGGACGATAATCCAAAGCGGCTATAACCAACCCTGTTTCAGTGTCATTTGCATCTGTATTGGGATCGTACATATCGTATCTTAAAACTACAGTTGCATTATTAGTAACATTGTAGCGGCCAAATACTGAGAGCGCGCTTAAATTTAAATCATTACCAAGGCTGTCCATTGCACCGCCTTGTGTCATCATATAGTATTCCGCACCCACAGCTAAATCATCATTTTGGTAACCTGCAAAACCTTTGTATGTCAAATTGCTGTGTTCAGAATTTTTGGCTTCATGATCCACATATCCTTCTAAAACAAAGCCATCTACATTTGTTGAAACAGACAGATAGGCTTTTTTATATTTGTCATTTTCCGGGTGAGAATAATGTGCCCCATTGGCCAACATGGCATGGTAAGCAACCTTTTTATCCATCACCGAACCTTTTAATGCCAAGCCCACATCGGCAGAACTTGCACTGGCTGATGTTCCGGTTACACCCTTAAAATTATCCATAACTGTTTTGCTCAGCCCTCTGTAACCCCATACTTTTTCTGCAACGCCCCAGGTTGGTGTACCGGAAATACCAACATATAAAGCTGATGATGGAAGCAGATCTTTCCATTTTAAATAAAGGTGCTTTACAAATGGCCTAAGCTTGTCATCCGCTTTGCGGTCAGCATCTGTACGAAAACGAACAGAAAAATCATCGTTGATCGTTTTATTGATTGTTAAATATGCCCTGCGGAACATAAACCCATTATCCTGGCCATTTGCTCTTGGGCCATCCTTAGAAATATCATGCGTGTAATCGAAATAGCTTTTTCCACTAATTTTAAAACCTTCCAGATCACCTGCATTTAAACCAGCTGCAAAAAAAAGTACAATGAGACTAATAAATCTAACTGTATTCTTCTGAATCATTGAATCCTCCAAATTATAATCGTTTAATAAAATTATAGTTAATTGTTTAATTTCTATTGTTGGAATGGATTATAAAATTGCCATGTTACAATTATGTTACAGACAGGTTTCAGGTTAATTGTTTTAAATTGCAGGTAGGATTACAGTAAGTAGTTTGGATCTAAAAGAGGAGTTTTTAAATAATTACTAAGCTAAGTCAAACCAAATAGAAAATGAACTGCCTTTATCTGGTTCGCTGGAAAGTTTAACTTCAGCTTTTTGAAGTTCAGCAAGATGTTTAACAATGGAAAGCCCCAAACCCGTTCCGCCAATTGCCCTGGAGCGGCCTCTGTCAACACGGTAAAATCGTTCAAATATGCGAGACTGATCTTTTAACGGAATACCAATTCCTGAATCTGTTATTGTAAAGACAGCCTTCTTTTTCTGCAGATGCGATTCAATCTTTATCACACCGCCATTCTGTGTATATTTTATGGCGTTATCTACAAGGTTTATTATTATGGAACGGAACATTTCGCCGTCACCAATAATTTCAAAATCTTGCTTTTTAAAAGAAGTTTTTAAATCAATGTTTTTTGAGTCAGCGATTTCCATTATTTCGTTTAGGATTTCTTTTATTATCGGAATTGGCTTGAATTCAGAAAACTCGAGCTTTTGGAGTTTTTCTATTCGGGCAAGTTCAAGCAGATCGGAAACCAGGTTTTCTAATTGATTGGATTGTTTGACAATTTTTTTAACATATTTTTTACTGACTTTTTTATCTTCCAAACCCCAATCCAAAAGAGTTTCACCATAACCCCTGATTACAGCAAGCGGTGTTTTAAACTCGTGTGAAACATTGGCCACAAATTCCTTACGAATTTTTTCCAACATTTTATAGTGTGTAATGTCCCTTAGTACAATTACTGCACCAAGTCCGTCTTCAATTTTTAAAGAGGTAATAATAATATCCAAAGTGCGGTTTTCGAAAAACACATCATCTTTTAGGAAAATTGGTTTAGTAAAAAAATTGGTCAATAAAGAATTCAGGTGCTGGTTTCGGATCACCTGAAAAAAAGATTTGCCCATTATGTCACTTTCAGAACAATCCAAAAGCGATACAGCTTGTTTATTAAAAAAGATTACTTCTTTGTTTGGGTTAATGGCGACAATGCCATCCTGTACAGAAGATAAAACGGTATTTAAATTATTTTTATCTCTCTCCAGCTTGGACAAATTATCAGACAGTTTTGCCGCCATATCATTCAAGGTTTGGCCTAAAACACTTAATTCATCTCTTTGACTAAACTCAGTGCGGGTATCAAAATCGCCATGGGAAATCTTGTCTGCTTTTCCGATAATCTTATAAAGCTTGCGATTTATATTCGACGAAAAAATTATTACAATAAATGAGGAAATAAGCAGTACAAGCAGTCCTGCAATAAAAAAATAATTACGGGTGATACTTAACAAACTATCAACATCATCTGTATTTATCGCTAAACGTAAAAAACCAATTTGAACATTTTTGGTAGAAAGGGCTTTTGCCATATATAACAAGTTCTGCCCTAATGTAGAGCTCTCTCTAATATTAGACCCAAATTCAATTTCAAGAGATTGTTGAATTTCAACTCGAAGTAAGTGATTATCTAAATTTGATAATTGATTTGTCGGAACTTCTGAATCAGCTACAACTACCCCACTCGCATCGATTATTGTAACCCGGCATTTGAACAGTTTGGCCCATTTATTTGCTGACTTTTTAAGATAGACCTGGTCATTTTGAAGTACCTTATTCAAATCAATGGACTGCTCTGCCAGTTTGATATAGTTTTGTAAATCTGAGTTAAAGCGACCATATAAAAAAGAGTAAAAATGCTGATACAAAAAATATCCAACAATGGAAGAACTAAATAAAATAGAGATTATCAGAATGGCGAGTAAGCGTGAGCTAAGTTTATTTTTAAAAGGTATTTTCATTTCAGAGTGTGGCTAAAAAAGTTATTCAATATTCCAACGATAACCAACGCCTTTTACCGTCAGGATCAGATTATTTTTTTTATCGATTTTTTCACGCAGCCTTGTAATATGCACATCAACTGTTCGCGGATCACCATAATAATCATCACCCCAAATAGTATCTAAAAGCATTTGCCGCGATAACGCTTTACCTTCAGACTTTATAAGTAGTTTTAATAATTTGAATTGGATTGGAGTTAAATCTACCTGCTTTGATTTTCTAAAAACCTGGTGTGTGGCAAAGTTTATTTTAAGATCATTTTGTTTGAAGACATTAAACTCAGTTTTCTTAGTTCGTTTTAAAAGAACTTTTACACGTGCCAATAATTCTCTTGGGCTAAACGGTTTTGTTACATAATCATCTGCCCCGGCTTCAAAACCAATTATTTTATCTATTTCTTCGCCCCGGGCTGTTAGCATTATTATTGGTATTTCTGAGGTTGAATCATTACTACGAATATATTTACAGACCTCAAAGCCACTCATTCCGGGAAGATTTAAATCAAGAATAATAAGATCTGGAAGCAATTTGATTATCGCATCCAAGGCTTCTGCACCATCTATATGTGCAGTTGTTTTATACCCTTCACGATTCAGATTGTCGCGCAAGATTTCTGTAATATCGCTGTCATCTTCAACAATAAACAGATGGAAGTTTTTATTCATTTAATTCTTTATTTGTAATCTGTTTGCAATCTAAGAAAAAAATTTGATAAGCTACAACGTAAAAGTAATTATCAAAAAGCGATTCGAATTAATTTGATGCAGATATATTTTGTGAGGTTTGATGCAGACATTCATTAATAGTTGAAGTGAGGCTTAGCAGGTCGATTGGTTTTGAAAGAATATGACTAACATTTAGTTCTTTGCCCCTAATAAACTCAACCTGGTTTCCCCATCCGGAGATAATTATTATCGGGACATTGTTGTTTTTTTTACGAATAGATTCGATAACTTCCCAGCCACTCATTCCCGGTAAGCCAATATCTGTAATCAGCATACTAAATTTATCCTGCTGCCATTTTTCCAATCCTTTTTCACCATCTTCGACAAGGATTAGTTCAAAACCGGAATGACGCAAAGCATCAGCATAAAGCTCACGGATCAGCTCTTCATCCTCAATGAGTAGAATTTTCGCTTTTAAAGAATTGTTGCTGGCATTACAATCAGATAATGAGTTTTGCATATCTTAAGTGTCAGTTAAACAACTATTTATGAAGTAATATTTAATTTAAGGGAGGAGATTATATATTCGTTCAATCCCTAACAGGCGTTCAAGATAAGTACTGAATCATCTGTTTTCAATTATTGTTTGAATTTTTTTTAAATAATTTTCATAAAAAATATTATTTCAATAACCGGTTTACTTTTTCTTTTTAAAATTAAGACTTTCAGAGTTAATACAATACCTTAATCCAGAAGGTTGTGGGCCATCAGGAAAAACATGCCCCAAATGCCCACCGCATTTATTACACATAACCTCAACGCGCTGCATCCCATGACTTGAATCAGCACTTTCTTCAGTTGATTGTTCTGAAAAAGGTTTATAAAAACTTGGCCAACCACTTCCTGAGTCAAACTTGGTTTCGGATTGAAACAACTCGTTGCCACAACCTGCGCAGACATACATACCCTGGATTTTGTTATCAACATAATCACCACTGAATGGGCGTTCTGTTCCTTTCTCGCGCAAAATACGATATTGCTCTTCTGTAAGACTTTCGCGCCATTCTTCTTCTGTTTTTTTTATTTTTGCCATTGGTATTCTCCATAAATATGACAAGTGAGTAAGGTCGAATAATTTACTTGATCATAATGAGTTTAACCTCTTAGATCAATTGATTATTTGCTAATTCTTTAATATAATACAGGTGTACAATTAAACACCAATATTATGCAATCTTTAAAAACATTAAAAATTCTCTTTTTTGCAGACACTCATTTGGGTTTCGACTACCCTGTTCGCCCGAAAATAAAAAGACGGCGACGCGGATATGATTTTTTTGATAATTATTCCAGAATCCTAAAATATGCTTCATTAAGCAAACCTGATCTGATTATCCACGGAGGAGATTTTTTCTTCCGCAGTAAAGTGCCATCTAAAGTTGTAGATCTTGCCTACCAGCCTCTTTATGATTTTGCATGTTCCAACGCAATTCCAATTTATATAATCCCGGGAAACCACGAACGCTCTGTTTTACCGCAGTCAAAATTATTAAACCACCCGCTTATCAATATTTTTGATAAACCCAAAACCTATAAGCTTGAAATCCGCGACACGAAAATTCAGCTGAGCGGTTTTCCTTTTGTTCGGAAAATAGGTGAATGTTTTGGCGAAGTTTTAAAAAATTGTGCCTGGGAAAATCATAATTCAGGATTAAAACTTTTATGCATGCACCAGGCTATTGAAGGCGCCCAAGTCGGTCCTTCGGATTATACTTTCAAAATTGGCAGAGATGTAATTTCAAAAAAGGATTTACCAAAAAACGCCACAGCCGTTTTATCAGGACACATTCATCGCCGGCAAATTTTATATAAAAACGATATTCCGGTTATTTATCCGGGCTCCATCGAGCGCACATCATTTGCTGAGAAAAATGAAACAAAAGGATTTTATGAAATTCATTTTTCTCAAAACAAACTGCAAAACTGGTTTATTGATAAATATCATTTTTTGAGATTGCCATCACGCCCAATGAGTGATATTTTTCTTTCCCCGGAAAACAATCCGCAAAATTTAGAAGCTGCAATTCGGGCAAATATTAACTATCTTCCTCAGAATTCAATTATCCGTTTTAGAAGTAAAGTTATACCTGGCAGGGAGTTTAAAACTCTTTTTACCAGCACTTTTATCCGAAGTCTTTTGCCCGCTACTTTTAATTTTCAGTTTGGACGTGAATTTTACCCTGCCACAAGTTCAAAGTAATTCACTTTTGAAGTGCAGCCTTTCTACTGGATATAAATCTATAAAAGCCTTATAATGAAAAATATCGACTTAACGTTTTTTATTTCTTGCCGAATTAAAAATATCCTTTCCAAAGGCTGGCAAACTTCAGCCGTGAATATACATTTCCTTTGGATTCTCTTTTAAACGGCAGCAATTTTTGAAAAGCGAGGCCCAATGTCCGAATCTGATACGATCTTTTATAAATACCTGTTTATGTTTACCGATGGTCAAAAGGAAACATTTGAAATAACCCTTGACCAGAAAACACTCAAGTTTATCCCAAAAGAAGAATTGGAGCCGGCTCCGTGGACAAAACTTGAAGAAAACCAGTGTAAAAATTGTCCATTAAACAAAGAAGATTATCCGGATTGCCCGCTAGCACTAAACTTATCTAACGTGGTGCCACGCTTTTCCAGCCTACATTCTTACGACAATGTTCATGTGATGATTGAAACCAAAGAACGCACCTATTCAAAAAATACATCTTTGCAACAGGCTCTAAGCGCTATGTTGGGGATTTTTATGGTGACCAGCGATTGTCCGATAATGTCCAGCCTAAAACCAATGGTTCGTTTTCACCTGCCGTTTGCATCCGTAGAAGAAACAGTTTTCCGTTCTGTGGCAACGTATCTTCTTGGCCAATATTTTAAATATAAAAACGGAGAAGAAGCGGATTGGAACCTGAAAAATCTTATGGGAAACTATTCTGATATCCAATTACTAAACCAGGGCATGGCAACAAGAATGCGCGCCGTAGTTGATAAAGATGCTAATTTAAATGCGCTTGTGGTTTTGGATGTTTTTGCTAAAGAACTTCCTTTTTCCATACAAAAGAGCCTGGAAAACTTAGAATACCTTTTTATGGGTGATGAGCCACCAAAACTTTTATGATTGTAATATTTTAAGATTGAATTAATGAAAGATCAAAATCGTATTTTGTTTATCGATTATACAATCTTCAATAATTCGGTCTAATTTCATACTCGATAGGATCATCATAACCTGCTGTTTGAAAACCACGTAAACGAAGTGCACAACTGTCACAAATCCCGCAAGCCAAATCCAAACTTTTATAACAAGACCAGGAAAGCTTTAAAGGTGCATTTAGTTCGATCCCTTTTTTTATTATCTCACTTTTTTGCAGCTTAATAAGAGGAGTTTCAATTGTTATTTTTGTATCCGGTTTTGTTCCGATTGAAATAACTTTATTAAAAGCTTCATAAAAATCTGCCCGGCAGTCGGGATAACCGGATGAATCTTCTTCCACAGCCCCGATAAATATTTTCGAAGCGCCAATCACCTCTGCATAACTTGTGGCAATAGCCAAAATATTTGCATTTCTAAAAGGCACATAACTGCTGGGAATTTCTTCATTCTCAAGATCGGCGTCACTCACAGGAATAGAATCATCTGTCAAGCTGCTTCCACCTATCTCATTGAAAAACCGAGCATCTACAACCAGCCGTTTTTGCACTTTGTAAAAATCAGCAATATCGTTAAAAGCCTTTAGCTCGCGTGATTCAGTCTTTTGTCCATAGTTAAGGTGCAAAAAAGCCAGCTCATATTTCAAAGATGCTATCGCTGCAGAAACGCAACTATCCATCCCGCCTGATACGAGAACAACTGCAAGTTCTTTTCTATTCATTTTCGTTTTCAATCAATCCATCTTCGTCATATTCAACCACGATAGTAGAATTCATACCACCACGGGTACTAAATTCCCCGGTAACCGACATATATCGTGGTTTACAAGCCCCAACCAATTCATCCAAAATTTGATTAATTATAGCCTCATAAAAAATGCCTTTATCACGAAAAGCCAAAAAATAATATTTTAATGATTTTAGCTCGAGACAAAGTTTATTAGGCACATATTCGATGGTGATTACACCAAAATCTGGCAAACCCGTTTTTGGACAAACCGAGGTAAATTCTTCATTAACATGGGTAATGTAATAGTCACGGTCCGGGTATTTATTATCAAAAACTTCTATTTCCAAAATAACTCCTTGATGTTATGATTTTTATTTTTCATTCTATATTTTTATATCCATGCAAATATGTGGATAATTTAAACTCCCCTTTTGTCAGGTTGCCAAATATATTTATGCATTTGTAACTGCATTCGCACGCCAAGATCATCACGCAAAATCCATCCGGCCAATTCCTCTAAATCTATCTTTCCAAAAACAGGGGAAACCAACAAAGGGCATTTTTCCTTTAAACCATTTTTCAAGATTATCTCACACGCAAACTGATAGTCTTTTTCAGAACCAACGACAAATTTAATCTGATCATTTTCACTTATAAAATCGATATTTTGCCAATAATTTTTTTCTGACTCTCCGCTATCGGGACACTTGATATCAACAATACGCCTGACACGCTTATCCACACGACTAATATCCATATGTCCCCCGGTTTCCAACATAACATCAAAACCGTCATCACATAAGCGTTTCATAAAAGCATACACATTTTCCTGAAGCAAAGGTTCGCCACCGGTGACCTCAACCAGCTTACAATTATACTTTTTTACTTCTTTGATTATGTCATCAAAATCGCGCCAATCGCCTTCATGAAATGCATATTCTGTATCACAATAAGTACAGCGTAAATTACAATATGTCAGCCTTACAAAGACACAAGGAAGCCCGGCATAAGTTGATTCACCCTGGATGCTGTAAAAAATTTCATTTATTCGAAGCTTTCCTTCTTTGTTGCTAATTGTTTTCAAAATATTCCACCAGGTAATCTTCCGTTTCCCAGATAGTAATTTTTTCCAAAGTTACATTTTCGGGAAGAAGCTTTTTTATTTCTTCAAAAAAATAACGGGAAATATTTTCTGCCGTTGGATTTATTTTATCAAATGGAGCGAAGTCATTAAAATTATTATGATCAAAAGGACCGGCCACCTTCCATAAAATATCATCCAGATCTTTAAAATCTATTGCCAGGCCAACACTATCCAAAGTATCGGAAAGCACATCTATTTTAACGTTCCAGTTATGGCCATGCAGCCTGGAACAGGGTCCTTCATAATCGCGCAAAATGTGGGCTGCTGAAATCATTTTCTTGCTTGATAATCTAAACATCTGTTTTTAATCCAAAATAAAATTCATAGTAAAGTTGATTTATTTTTAAGGCGGGAAATATAGCGAAAATACATTGGCTGGGCAAAAATGAATTATGTTATTTTTTATTTACGAGATCATCGATTTGCTTGGAAACCTGTATAAAGTCATCGCAAATATAATCTGCTTCTGAAAGATGCTGATTCTGCAAAGTTGTTTTCACTGCAATCACCTTGCTGCCGGCTGATTTTGCAGCTCGAATTCCAAGCGGCGCATTTTCTATAACAATACATTGCTGTGGTTTGAACCCCAGTTTATCTGCACCGCTAATAAACGGCTCCGGGTGAGGCTTTCCATTTTTAACATCATCAATTGTAACAATAGCTTCAAAAAATCCATGAAGATGTTTAGTAATTACTTTTTCAACACGTTCCCTGTTTCCACCGGTTACCACTGCCATCGGAACTTTTTTATTCTTTAGCTTAACAAGCAAATCCAATAAAAAATCATAAAATTCAATTTTAACAGATTTGTAATAATGACGTACTTTTATTTCCAATAACTCAAGTGATTCCTGCTCATCAAGACCATATTTATTACCCAGTGCAGATGCAATTGTACCAACACCCTGGCCTTCCATTAAAAAGAATTCTTCCTTTTCAAAGGCAATTCCTTTTTCAGCAAATGCTCTACTCCAGGCATCATAATGTTGATGCATACTGTTAATAACAACGCCGTCAAAATCAAATAAAATGCCTTTGTAAATCATGAATTCATGTTCCCATATTTATTATAAAGTGAAATTTAAAAAGTAAATAGGCCAACCGAATCAGTAAAATCCTTTTTGGATATTTAATCCAGATGTCAAGTAGTGGTGGCAATCAATAGGTTAGATTTTTAGTTAAACTAATTCTTCCTGTTTGTTAAACACAATAATGCGGTCCCGCCCGGTTTCCTTGGCCTGGTATAAAGATTCGTCTGTTTGCTCAACTAAATTTTCAATTGATTTAGAATTGTCGGAGGAACAAACACCCGCACTAATTGTAACTTTAATAGGTTCGCTTTCTCCAATTTCAAAATCTGTATTACGGATAATTTCAAGTAGTCTAATTACGTACAATTCCATTTCCTGCAGTGTAGTTGCAGAAGAAAGTATTGCAAATTCTTCCCCGCCGTAACGAAAAGCAAAGTCAATCCCGGTCCTTTGGTTTGAGTTCATAATTTCGCCGACAGTTCTTAAGACAGCGTCTCCTGCGTTATGACCATAAGTATCATTAATTTTTTTAAAGAAATCCAAGTCCAACAAAGCCATACAAAAAGAAACATCTTTTTTTATACTATTTTCCCAAAACCTTTTCAAAACCGAATTAAAGGAGCGTCTGTTCAATAATTTTGTTAAAGAATCTGATGTCGCTTGCTCGCGGAATTTTTCGTTTTGTGATAGTAAATCTTCTGCGACTTCTGTTAAAACATCAAATTTTTCAAATGGCTTGTTAAGTTTGTTAAATCTGCGGGGAATTTTTCGGATAAAGATTGCCAGTTCTTTTTCATCTATAGGATAAGACAGAAGATAATCAATATGAGCGCGGTTTATTGCCTTTTTTAATATTTGCTGATCGAGAGGTTTTGTAAAAACTACACGCTGTGTAATGGAGTTAAACTCCATCATTGAGCGCATAAAATTAATTGCACTCAAATCTTTATTGTCTATGGCACCAAATACTGCAATAATTTCTTTATTGAAAATCTCACTTCTTACTTCAGTAAAAAAACGACCTTCAATAATTTTATACTCTTTTCCCAGATAATTTTTAAGAATGTCTAAATCAAAATCAGAATTGTGAATTACTATATATTTTTCGTTATAGCTCATTTAAATTAAACTCATTAAAAAGTGATATTTTAAGTTTTGTATATTCCATTTTTCGGAAGTAAAAACTCACTTCTTTAATTAAGCGCCTTATTTGAGCGATGCGGCTACAAAATCCCTGAATAATGGATGTGCTTTACTTAACCTGGATTTTAATTCCGGATGAAACTGGCAGCCAACAAACCAGGGATGTCCTTCTAATTCGATCATTTCAACAAGCGATCCATCAGGAGAAAGTCCGCTAATTCTCATCCCGGCATCTTCAAACTGCTGTCTGTATTTATTATTAAATTCCCAGCGATGTCTGTGTCTTTCATTTATGGAAAGTTCCCCATAAGCAAGATGCGCTTTTGTGCCTTCTTTTAGGTCGCATGGATAGCTTCCAAGGCGCATAGTCCCACCTTTATTACTTATCCCTTTTTGCTCTTCCATTAAGTCAATAACAGGATCCGCGCTATTGTTGTCAAATTCTGTGCTGTTTGCGTCGGATAGTCCAAGAACATTTCGGGCAAATTCGATTGATGCGCATTGTAAACCAAGGCAAATTCCCAAAAATGGAATATTGTTTTCACGGGCATATCGGATTGCACTCAATTTTCCTTCAATCCCTCTTTCGCCAAATCCTCCCGGTACAAGAATACCTTTGCATCCTTTCAGTAAATCACCCAAACCATCTTTTTCTACATTTTCAGTATTAATCCATCTTAATTCTACCCTAACATCATTCTCCATCCCGGCATGTACAAACGATTCAATAATACTTTTGTATGCATCCTGAAGCTCAACATATTTTCCACAAATGGCAATTTCGATTGTTTTGTTTACATTTTTATAACGGTCGATTTTATTTTTTAAAGTAGATATGTCCGCCTGGCTTTGCGGAAGTTTTAATCGCTCAATAACCAGCTCATCAAATCCGGATTGAGCATATTGAATGGGCACCTCATAAATGGTTTTTACATCCAAAGCTGTTTTTACTGCATGGGATGACACATTGCAAAAAAGCCCGATTTTTTCTTTTGTGCTGTCATCAAGAATTCTGTCCGTCCGGCAAAGCAATATATCTGCCTGGATTCCAATCTCTCGAAGACGCATAACTGAATGCTGTGTTGGCTTGGTTTTTAACTCTTCTGCCGCGCTGATGTAAGGAACCAATGTCAGGTGGACAACAAGTGTATCTTCCAATTTGTTTTGCAACCGGAATTGACGAATGGCTTCAAGAAAAGGCAAGCTTTCAATATCACCAACAGTGCCTCCAATTTCCACAATTACAACATCGGCCTTCGTTTTTTCTCCAACTTTTTTTATATGATTTTTAATTTCATCTGTAATATGCGGAATAATTTGTACCGTACCACCCAGATAATCACCGCGCCGCTCTTTTTGGATCACATTATTATAAATCTGACCGGTAGTTGTATTATTAATCCTTGACATACTCACATCTATAAAACGCTCATAATGCCCTAAATCAAGATCCGTTTCTGCGCCGTCATCAGTTACATACACTTCTCCGTGCTGGTATGGACTCATTGTTCCTGGATCAACATTAATATATGGATCAAGCTTTATTATAGTAACACTGTGTCCTCTTGCTTTTAGAAGTAAGCCTAAAGAAGAACAGGCAATCCCTTTACCCAAAGAGGAAACTACACCACCGGTAAAAAAAATATATTTTGTAGACATTAAACACTTACCTTTTTTGTTTACTTAGTACAAACCCCAACTGCACTAATCTTTAAATCATTTTATGTGCGATTTCATTTACTTTTTTTAAATCTTCTGCCGTATCAACGCCAATTGAATCATAATCCGTTAGTAAAGTATAAATTTTGAAGCCATTTTCCAGAAACCTTAATTGCTCAAGCTTTTCAACTTTTTCCAGATTACTCTCTTTTAATTTAACTAATTTCTGCAGATATGATTTACGATAGACGTAAATACCAATATGCTTATAAAAAGTATTATTTAAAAGCCATTTTTGTGTATTGTTTTCTTCGCGAACAAAAGGAATTGCAGACCTAGAAAAAAGAAGTGCAAAACCCGTAATATCCCGTACAACTTTGACAACATTTGGGTTTAGTAAATCATGAGTTTTTTCAATTTTGCAAACAGGTGTTGCGATATTTATCCGATCATCACTAAAAGCTGAAACCAGGTCATCTAATAGTTTAGGTGAAACAAATGGTTCATCACCCTGCAAGTTAATAATTATTTCGGCCTCTTCATTTTTAATTGCCGCATAAACACGATCCGTGCCAGAGGGCAAATCAGGATCGGTCATTCTCGCTTCACCGGAAAATGATTCAACTGCAGACTTAATTTTCTCATGATCGGTGGCAACTATTATCTTGTCAATTGTTTTTGCTTTTGAGGCTTGTTCATAAACCCATTGAACCATGGGTTTTCCGGCAATTGGTGCCAGAGACTTTCCCGGTAGCCTGTTTGAGGCATATCGTGAGGGAATAACACAAATTGTTTTCACCGGGTAACTACCTTTGGTACTCTGAAAAATTCATCGTTTTTTTGAGGGGCATTTTTCAATGCTTCTTGCTGTGGCAAAGATTCTTTCTTTTCATCATCACGCATCACATTTAACAAATCCATACTATGCGATAATGGTTCAATACCTGTTGTATCAATTTCATTTAGCTTTTCAACATATTTTAGGATTTGATTTACCTGACCCAGGAATTTTTCTTTCTCACCCTGTTTTAAATTCAATCGGGCTAGGTGGGCAATTTTATCAAGATCCTCTAAATTTACAGACATTTATTCTCCATTATTCTTTTTCAAAGATTGATTCATCAAAATTTTCTGATAGTTTTTCCACTAAATTTAAAACACTTTTTGCTTCAGCCCCTTCTAGCCGAAATGGTTGCCAGTAATTCACCTGAATTGGGATAATCGAAGCCTCAACGTCATTACCAGAAATATTTATCTCCAATATTGCCGTTTTATAACTTTTCCTGGAATTTCCCCCAAAAATGAAATTTCCAAGCGAATAAGCTATTATTTTACCTTTATATTTCTCAATTCCCTGCAACACATGTGGATGATGTCCTACAATAATATCAGCCCCATAACCAATAACCGTGTGTGCAAATTGTATTTGATCTTTACCCGGATATTCTGCTTTTTCTCTTCCCCAGTGGAAATTAACAATAACAAAATCAACTTGACTTCTAAAACGGCCAATACTCTCTTTAATAATATTTAACCTTCGCATGGCTGTCCCGGCAGAATCCTCGGTAGCCGGATAAGAGTCGCTATGTTTATGTGTTCCGTAAAAGGCATAATATGCAATTTTTTTGCCCTTAATATAAAAAATTACAGGGTGCTGTGCTTCATAAATATTTCTACCCGCACCAACATATTGAATATTATTCTCCACTAATTTTAAGATCGTGTCATGCAATCCTTCTGCACCATAATCATAAATGTGATTATTGGCTATAGTAACAATATCAATTCCACCATCTACTAATATTTTAGCATAATTTGGCTTTGCACGAAAGTTAAATGCTTTCTCAACTTTTTTTCCTCTTGCCGTTAAGGGATTTTCAAGATTAATCATGGAAATATCAGCTTCCGAGAACCACTTTAATTTTTTAAATGCATATCCAGTGCTGTCTTTAACATGGCGTTCAAAATGGTTTGAGAGGGTTACATCGCCGGTAAAATAAAGCTGAATCGAGGTTGAATCTACCTTAGCAAATAAAGGAGAAACTAAGAACGTGAGAGATATAAGTGTATTTAAATTCATTTTTATAAACATCACTTACCACAAATAAAAAACCCCGCTTTTAGCGGGGTCAAAAGTTTTAGCCAATTGTGTTTATTTTTTTACTACCATCCTATTTAGTTCTTTATCTTCAAAATAGTAGGTTTTAGGATTTAAAGCTTTTCCTTCGTAGCGGACTTCATAATGTAAATGGGGAGCAGTTGAAACACCTGTGTTACCAACCTCACCAATTTTTTGTCCACGTTTGATTGTTTGTCCTGCCCGAACAACATATTTGCTCATATGTCCAAATCGTGTTTCATAACCAAATTTGTGATCGATTACGACCATTTTCCCATATCCGCCACCCCATCCGGCTTTTTTCACTACACCATCAGCTGACGCGTAAATGGGTGTTCCCCGCGGTGCAGATAAATCCAATCCTTCATGGTGCTTACGGACTTTGTAACGAGGATGATTCCTCATACCAAAACTACTTGAAATTCTTCCATCAAGAACGGGTTTTAAAGATGGAACATATCTTATCGAGTCTTGTTTTTTATGAAAAGTCGCCATCAGTTCTTGGTAACTGGATAATTCTAATTTTATTGCTCGCTCTAATTTGGCAAGTTCACTAAGTTGTTCTCCAAGACCGATATTATCCTCAAATCCTGAAACTTCATCTTCAAAATTAAATGCAAACTCAGAACCCCCAATACCAACTTCACGAACATCGGAGTCGATTTGCGGAAGACCCATTACAACCCGAAGTTCATCATCTTTCTGAACAATAAGGTTTATTTGAGTATTAATACTGTCAATCTGCATTTTTGCATCACTCAAACGGTTTTGCAAAACAGTATTTGTCCGCTCAAGAGTTTTGATTTTTGAATTATGGCTAAAATCAACTAATAAATCGAGGCTTATTTTACCAACAAATGTGAAGGTAAATAGTACCACTAAAGAGTATGTAAAAAGTTTTAGGCGAGAGATTTTAAATTCTTTTATTTCTGAATTATTTCTCCGTACAAAAATCAGCCGTGATTCGTCTTTCATAAGGGAAAACTTCCTGACATAAAGTTAATGTGCGCTTCATCACTATTAGACTGCATAATAAAACGCGAACAATGTAAAAAAAAAATATGTGCGGGTCAACACAGAAAACTACATAATATGTTTATTTTGCTGGGTTTACCCTAAATAATATCTTAAAACTTTACTCCTTGAGCTATGTCTTAGTCTTCTCAACGCTTTTTCTTTGATCTGCCTCACTCGCTCCCGTGTTAGTTTAAACTTTACACCAATTTCTTCCAATGTATGTGGTTTTTCTCCATCGAGTCCAAAATAGAGTTTTAAAATCCTGGCTTCTCGAGCGCTTAACGTAGATAAGATATAATTTACTTCTTCCTTAAGAGACTCTCCCATAACATCGGAATCTGGCTCAGGATCTTGACGATTTTGTATAATATCGATCAACCTGCTATCACTGTTTTTCTGCAATGGCGAGTCCATTGAAACAGAACGCGTAGCCATTTTAATTGTGTCTGTAATATCACCGCTGTCAACTTCTAAAACCTTGGCTATTTCATCAGGAGTTGGCTCTCTTTCATACTCCTGTTCCAGCATACTGTATACTTTACCAATTTTTGTAAGTGTTCCAACTCTGTTTAATGGTAATCTTACAAGGCGCGATTGTTCTGCAATTGCTTGTAGGATTGACTGTTTTATCCACCAAACGGCATAGGAAATAAATTTAAAACCCCGTGTCTCATCAAAACGGTAAGCTGCTTTCATTAAGCCCAGGTTACCTTCGTTGATTAAATCTTCAAGGGATAATCCATAATTCTGATAAGATTTTGCCACACTAACCACAAAGCGCAGGTTAGCACTTACTAGTCTTTTTAAGGCTCGCTGATCGTTCTGCTTAATTCGCTGAGCCAAATCAATTTCCTCATCGGGTGTTAATAGTTTTACCTCACCAATTTCGCGTAAATAGTTTTCTAAAGATTGGTTTTTACTTATAAAAAAATCGCTCACATTTTCTCCGTTTTTAAATTATAGCTGTTACTTATACCACAAAAAAGCATTAAACGCAATAAAAAAATTATTATTTCTTCTGTTCAAAAGAAGTTTCATCCATATTGTTAATTCTTTTTAAATCATCTTCACACTTTTTCAGTTCATTTTCTAGTTTTTTTATTTGATCAATTAATTCTAATACTTTAGTCTCTTTCTCAAAGTTTAATGTGTTTGAACTCGTACAACTATCATAAACACGACCACCAAGCTCAAGCATTTTTTCTTCGATTTCCTTTTTTACGCCAAGAATGTCAATTTTAATGCGACCAATTTTTGTGTATTCCGAAGTGATATCACTTGCAGCATTAAAACCGTCAATAAGGCCCTTTTTTACTTTTTCAAATAAAGTCATTCTAAATATTTATCCTGTCTACAATACCAATAATAGAAGCGTCTGTCAAAGCTGGTTTTTTTTCTAAAGGGATCACAGCTTCTGAGGCCGTTATATAAAAAACAAGATCCCCTTCGCCGGCCCCAACAGTATCTACTGCTATTAGTAAACTTCCCGTGTTTTTTTTATTGGCATCAACCGGCTGGATTAGCTGCATTTTCAACCCTTCCAACTGAGTGTCTTTTTGAGTAGCCCATATTTTTCCAACAACTTTTGCTAAATCCATGTTACTTACTTGTTATGTCTAGTTTATCAATTATCCCCGAAATAACTGCGTCTACTGGTTTCCCTTCTGTTAGCTTTGATTGTCTGGCCGAACTGCCGCCAGTCAACATGACAATCTCGCCAACTCCTGCTCCAACAGTATCTGCCGCAACAACATAGCTTTTTTTCAAACTGTAATCTGTTTCAATATGACGAACAACCAGCAATTTTAAACCGTTTAATTTTTCGTCTTTTCTGGTTGCCCAAACTGTTCCTACTACTTTTCCTAATAACATTTTTTTTCCGGGTAAAAACTCTGTTTAACAAATTCGACATAAACCGTATAAGCATCACCTAAAAAAAGCAGATGTCTTTAAATTGTCCAAATTTGTTGAAAATATTTATCTGATTATAATTGTTTAATGCTAATTACAAAAATAGTTGCAAGTATATTATCTATACTGGTGATATTTTATCACATTAATACTTTTTTCATTGAATTTAACAAGGATGTTTTAAATCTACCAACAAATGAATTTCTTTTTGTTATCAAGCCCTTTAATTGTTCAACTTCTTTTTGGGCCGCTTCTATTCCTTTCTCGAGCAGCAGATCATATTTGTCAAACTCGCTCCAATGTACTTTTCCGGTATCAGGGGCAATAACACAGTCTACCTTCTCTAATAAAAGTTCATTTATATGATGCGTTGAAACCGAGTTTGATCGTATGATAATGTCAATCACATTATCCAATTGTATAGCCGGGTCAAGATGCAGGGAAACATTTGAAGCTACAATAAAATTTGCTCCTAAATTATAAGCTGCATGCACAGGAAAATTATCGCAAACAGAACCATCCACTAATAAGCGGCCATTGTTTTCAACCGGTGGTATAAAGCCCGGTATAGCAGCACTTGCTGTCAGTGCAAATCTAATATCACCTTTTTTAAAAACAACTGTTTCACCATATTTCAAATCAGCTGCAGAGCAGGCAAAAGGAATTTTTGTGTCTTCTATTTTCCCTTCCTGGATTAATTCGCTTACAGCAAGCTGAAGACGTTCACCTTTCATCAGGCTTTTTCTGTGCGCTGCAAGATTTATTATTACTCGTTTTTTTATTTCGCGTGTTAATTGTTGTAACAGATCTTCAGGTTCAAAATTTCTTTGATGACGAAAATAATTTTTACCAGCTCTTATAAACTTGTCACTTTTAATAAATGTTCTAACCCGGTTTTCAACCCATTCTGCATCTGGGTTTTGAGCATACAAACCACCTACAAGGGCGCCCATGCTTGTTCCTGTTATTACATCAATTGGAATATCATTTTCCTGAAACACCTTTAAAACGCCAACATGAGCCAATCCACGGGCACCACCACCGCCTAGTACCAATCCTATTTTAAGCTTTTCCATAAAAAGGCTATTTTAAGTATACTTTCTTAATAATAATTGGATTTTTGGGTTTGTTTGAAAAATCCATAGGAACCCAGCTAATTTTGTCCACAACTTCTAAATTTTCAATAACTTTCCCAAATACTGTGTGGTTTCCATCTCGGATTTTTAAACGTGTAAGGCAAATATAAAACTGACTGCTATTTGACCTTTTTGCAGAATTATCTCCTTTTATCTGGACGGCTGCGACTGCACCTCTAAAATGACTTAACTTTCCAAGTTCTGGCTCAATTGGTATTCCAGGATCACCTGCCCCATCATTTAACGGGTCATCATCATTTGAAAAGGGATCGCCCATTTCAATCAATGTCCCCCCAATCACTTTATGAATGGCCAATCCTTCATAAAAACCTTCTTTTGCCAGCTTGATAAAATTGGCAGCATGTTTTGGAGTTGTCTGATGATTAACCTGGATTGTAAAACTGCCTTCATTGGTTTCAAAAACAACAGTGTCTGCTTTTTTTTCACAAGCAAATACAAATAAAAGAATCGATAAGAAAATAAAATATCTATTCATTAATAGCCTGGTATATTTTTAGATGAGTATTTTGTCAAGAGTGGGTTAATCCATAATTTCAAAGCTGTTAAATTTACGATTAATAGCCCTATTCTTCAAAAGAATTTTTAAAAAATAATAATTGGACGGATATACTAAAAAAAAATCAGTTTTGAAGGCATAAAAGCAAAATCAAAAAAGTATCAGAATAACACTGTAAATGGAAAGAATTTTATTTCATAGACCCAAAAGAAGAATTAAAAAATAGAATTTCATTTAATTTTGTAAATACGGCCAAATCTATTATCCAAAATTACATATAGAATAATTGAGAGAAATCCAAAAGCAAGATATAACCCATGACCATTTACTTTGAAAACATCAAATGATAAATCAATCCCTTTGACATTCTCTTTTACGTTGTTAATAATTGGCGGCATTTTGAAGGTTGTTTCTGAATCAGAAATGATTTTGGTAAACAACTGACTAAACTCATTTGTAAAACTGCTATTAAAAACAAACCATATACCGATACCAAACAGAGCCATTAATGCAAAAAGAAACAACCAATCTGTTTTTACTTTAATTGTTTTTGGAGACATTTTTGTAACAGCATTGACAACATTATCCAGAATATTACCTGGTGCTGTTAAGGGGTTCAACTTTAATAGCTTTACATGGATAGAATTTTGGTCTTTGTACATACCCTGGCAATAACTGCATTTTTCATAATGCAAAAAGCGATTAGTTGATAAATGTTGTGGCGTTTTTTGAATTATCTGTTCAAGCTCATCTTTAGATAAATGATTGCTCATAACAATTCTTCCTGAGAATAGTTTTTTAACAAAATTGATTTAAGTAAACCCCTACCTCGAAATAAATGTGTTTTCACAGTACTTGCAGGTATAGTCATCATTTCTGATATTTCTCTTATTGAAAACTGTTGTAAATAATGAAGCATTATTATTGATCCCTGCTGAACCGGCAACCTGTCAATTGCAGACCATAATATCTTCTGTTTTTCACTTTCTTCAAAAGTATAGTTTTCTTCAGCATCGTCAATATTATTAGCTAAAATTTCATTCCCATCAGAATTATTTTCATGTTCCAGCTCACTCAAGTTAAATACAATTTGTTTCTTTTCCAGATAGTTTAAACTGGAACGATAAGTAATTGTATACAACCAGGTTGAGAATTTTGACTTTTCTGCAAACGTATTAATTTTTTTGAAAACCTTTATAAAAACATCCTGTGTTAACTCTTCAGCAACTTGTTTTGATTTGACCATTTGCAAAGCGAGTGTATATACAAAGTCCTGATATTTTTGCATTAATAACTTTAATGCGTCTACATCGCCGCTTTTCAATCTTGTAATTAGTTGCTTTTCCGTTAACATATTTTATAGGACAGGGCTTTTGTTATTTAGGTTTCAGAAAAAATAATTATTATTATGAAACCAGATTCCTGTTCCTCCTGTCCAATTATACAAAACCACCAAGGAGAAAAAAAATGCAAGAAGAAATATTTATCCCGTTGACTCTATTTGTAGCTATGGCCGTTGTGATTTATCAATTTATTAAAACACGCCATGCGGAGCGTATGTCAATTATTGAAAAAGGACTTAATGAAGAGCAACTTAGTTTCTTATTAAGGACAAAAAAACGTTCTACATCAAACGAGTGGAGTGTAAAATTAGGTGCTCTTTTCGTCGGAGTAGGTTTGGCAATTCTAATAGGTAACATTGCTGCACCATATGATTTGGTTGAGGAAACCGTTGCAGGCTTAATTTTCCTATTCCCGGGAATTGGCTTGTTACTTGCCTATAAGTTTCTCGATAAAAAAGAAGATGTAAACGATGAGTAATAATCAAACTTGTTGATCGTTGATATAAAAAAGGTAATGCCAGAAAATGACATTACCTTTTTTGTTTTAATATTCATAAACTATCGTAATAAAACCATCTTACGAATAAGTGTTGAGTTCTTACCTTTTGTCAGGCGGTAAAAATAAACTCCGGATGCTGCCTGTTCACCATAATTATTCAAACCATTCCATTCAACTTCATGATAGCCTGCTTTAAAAGATTTATTTAAAAGCTCTGCTACCTTTTGGCCAAGAACATTAAAAATGGTAAGTTTTACATTTTTATCTTCGGCACTTTTAGGTATTCCAAAACGGATTTTGGTACTTGGATTAAACGGATTTGGAAAATTTTGTGCCAACTTAAATGTAACAGGTACAATTTTTGGTCGGAAAGTTTCATCCTGACTGGCATAAATTTTAAAACGGTAAAGATCACTTCCCGGTTTTAAACTGTAAGAGCCATCTTTGGCCATATCAATTATCTTTTCTTTTTTCTCATCTACAAGATAAAAATATAGCCCGGATGTTGATATCTTTTCCATTTCCCATTTTATATCGTGCATCACCTGAGATTCCCTGGACTCAACCACCATATCCCACTCAAGAACATCATCCTCATCAGCAAAGTCCGTTTTAAGCTGTCGTGTTAAACGCCTATTTTGATCTGTAAAATATAACGCACAATATGAACCAATATGCGGCGGCTCTGCAATATCTCTCTTTTGGATTTCTGGATTGCTTACACCAAAAACATTATGATCATCCATATACTTATCATTACTTAAAGAAATATTAAATGAATTTTCAATACCTGATTTTGGCAATACACTGCTTGATTCTTTGATTGTATCCTTTGCAGTTGTGCTAAAAACCAAAGTGCCTGCTTCTTCAGATTTCATCCAATATCCGCGCCAGGGTATTGCATTTGCCTCAGAGATAGACGACCATTTATATCCCTGGACATCATCATCCTTAAACTCATACCAATAAACAGCATCCGTTATTATCCCCTGGTTTGCTGCTTCCACAAGTGAAATTGAAGTCCCGTTTGCCTGCACAAAAAACATATCTGCCCAGGATGTTGTATAACCAACCGGTGTTCCAACCTGGTTCCAGCCTTTTACAATTGGTGTAGAAAGAGAATCCTCAAAACCGGCTTGTTCAAATGCAGAAATATCAAGTGGGAAGCCCAGTGCTGAGATTAGCCAAACAGCCTCTCCCATTGCATGGGGCTGATCTATAAACGAATGAACGGGCAAATAACGTTCTTCATCATTGTCCCATCTATAAATTTGCAGAAGAGAGTCTACAACAAAATCCTGCCAGACTGTTTCAATTGGCCGCGGGATGGAAACCATTAACCAACGGTTTCTTAAAACAAATCTTCTTGAAGCATCTATAACGAATGGAATGTTTTTTACATTTGAACCTAAAAGTCCGTTTTTCTCAGTATCATAGGCCCAAACTCTTAAAACATAGGCGCCGTCTTCAAGACGGGAAAATAACAGCTCATTACTTCTAACACTATCCTCACCTGCAATCAGCTGAGGGTTTAACAGCCCTTTAAATAACCTGTAATTTTTATATAAACTCTCTTCAGGTTCCCCAATCGGGTAGCCGCTGGTATCATCGGCAAAAAAGTGTACAGCAAACGATGACTCACGAACCAATGAATCTGACCTTGCTGTTATAACAATATTTGGTGCAAAATCATCAAAGATTGGTGTAAACTTTATATTAACCGAAACCTCTGCGTCAGTTGGATCATTAGAGATGAGATTTGCAACAACTTGTTTCTCTACCGGCAGACGCGGCAAATGTTTGTTTGGATGAATATTAAAATCAACAAAACCTGAATCAAAAGGAGCAATTGTCAGATCAGTCGTATCCATATCAAACCAAACAGCTAAAAGTGAATCCGGTTGATACGAAAACCGTGCTATCAATGTACCGCCACCGCTATTTTCTATTTTAATTTTATCTGAACGAACCTGATCTACCGGAAAATTAAATACCCTGTCACTTACATCTATACTTAATGATGGTGCAAGTGTTGAAGCCTGGCCACTTAGCGCTTCTGAAAAGATTGTCCCCGTTCCGGTATAATAATTAAAAACAGATACATTAACAGATTGGTTTATACCCAAATCCGGGATTGAAACACTTACATCGTTTCCAATTGTAAAAACGGAATCTTTGGCCAAAATACCTTCTGATGGTGATAATACAGGCCCATTTACTGAATAACGAATCATTGTCCCACTGTATAAATCATTTTGAGGAACTTTAAATGCTACTCCGATTGATTTATCAAAAGATGTAAGTTGCAAGTCTATTGCTGCGTTAAGAAAATTCAGATCTATGGTCAGGTTAAAAGTATCAACAACTGCCTCTTTTCCATCACTGGCCTGTACAATTATTTCATGGCTTCCGGTATCACTCATTTGTGGTGTAAAAATAATTTTGCCTGAGTCCGGATCTATTACAAACAGCGGACTATTATCTGTAAATTGCAATGTATCCCCATCGGCATCACTTACTTTCCAGGTATAGTTAAATTGCACATTCGTATAGATTGTTGTATCGGGGATTTCAGTTTGGAAAGGTGAAATATTATCAACAATGACATTTATGGAAAAATTAAAATCCGTTTCATCTCCAAAAGAATCAGTAAGTTTTAATGAAACAGGATTAATCCCGGCATCTGAAACAGTCGGAGTACCTTTAATTTCATTATCGGCAGCAAGTGAAAGCCATGAAGGCAATGTGTTGGCTGAAACGATTACATCATCACCATCTGTATCTTGCACCGAAACAATAAAGCTATATTCGTTGCCTGTTAATGCCGTAGTGTCAGGAACGCTGGTTACCACAGGCCGTGTATTTAAACCATGTCCAACTACAGGTATTTCGAACACCGGATTTGCAGGATCATTGCTGGTAATCATTAGAGTATCTCTAAACTCTTGTCTTATGCTTGGCGTAAACTCAATTTCAAACCTCATTTCAGCTGCAGGGATAATGCGCACTGCCTGGGTATTTCTAATAATAAACTGATCAGCATAGTTCTTTATACTCATCGTGCTGATATCCAGATTAACAAAACCATCGTTTCGGATATCAAAATGGATTGTGTCCGTCTCACCAATTTTTGCTTTAGCAAATAATGTATCCACTTGTGGATTCAATTTTGCACGGATTGATCGTGAGGCAAACATAGTCCCGCCAAAAAGGCCTTGATTTATGCGCCCTCCATTTGGCATGGGCTCCATACTGAAATCATCATTCGGGTCACCGGCATCAATGGTTGGAGATAAAGGATCCACTCTGTAAAAACCGGAATCCGGCGGCATAAAAACCGGTGAATTAATCCGGTTTATTTCTTGTCCGTTAAATGTGCCAGATATTTGGTTAACAGTGCTGTAAGCCATACTTACAAGTGCCCCGTTCTGGATATTTAAATCAAGCTGAGGATTATTCCACACGATGGAATTTTTAATATTTACCATTGAATTTGACCCTGCACGGATACCATCAAACTCATTATTCAGGACATTTATATTGCTGAGAAATGAAGTACTTGTTCCATCAAGCTCCAGTCCAACCTGGTTGGAATCTAAAATTACATTTGATAAGTTCAGTTCATCATCCAGAAAAACAATACCTTTTTGGTTTTGACTGATCCCACCCAAATGCATTTTAAGAGGTCTGTTTTTCGCGGCAATTGCTGTATCTGCACCTTGAAATGAAAACCAGTTAAACCGGACAGTATCAGCGGATGGAAACAAACGCATCCCACGCCAAACAGGATGGGTTCCTGTTGAATCGTATCCACGGTGATTACTACTAAACTCAATCATTTGGCTTTCTGTACCGTTAACTTGCAGCCCACCATGAACATTAAAAACAGCCTTTTCATCAAAAGTAAAATTAACACCCGGCATAATTTGAAGATTATTTGCCTGAGGAACAGTAATCGAATCTATAACAGCAAACCCGTTAATCGAGTCATCAATTACACCAAATAATGGCCCACTAATAAATTTTGTTAGCTCTATTGAATGAAAAGGTGTTGGGCCTGCAACTTCCCCACCATTATAACCGACTTCCAACCAATAATTATATTGATTGAATGGACGGGTGTTTTTATCCAGAAAAGTTGTGTCTGTTGCATTGAAAAAATCAAAAACTTCAAATGATTCGGATACACTGGATGTATCAATCGGCCCATGCATAGAATCTTTATACAATCTATAGAAATCAAATCCACCCACTTCGGAAGGGAAACTTGCCCAGCTTATACGCACACCATCCGGTTCTGTAAAAACCTCCCGTATAAACGGAGACCAATTCTTATTAAGTATATTCAGGAAATGGCCATCATTTCGGTTAAAAGTAAGCATATCAATATTTGCATCGCGGTTACTATCCCAATGGATAAGACCATTTGCCGGATATGGCAATTTAATTTCTTTGTCCATGCGTTCAACAAAATTGAAATCACCGGTTTGGAAATGAGTATTCTCAAATATTTTTATTGTGCTGTCTTGAGTAAGTAAAACAAGATCGTATTGAACTTCGTTGTTAAAATCACCGGTGGCACCACCAAAATCATGCAACAACACATCTTCAATATAAACCGGGTTAGGTTGCTGGATTGGTGAGATTGGAGATTTTATCAGATCTGAGTTCGTCATCCGGTCTACGCTATACAGATCAAGATTATCATCTTTTAAAACAAAAATATCCAGGTGCTTGTCCTGGTTCATATCCGCCAGGAATACATCGCGATAAGAACCTGAGTTTGTGTAGGATTTTGGGACATTAAATCCCCCAAAACCAAGTCCTGAATAATAAATCAACGCACCAACCGAATTTACACCAACAAGATCTGCATCACCATCTGCATCCAAATCAGAGGCCGCAATCCTTGTTATATCTGTGGACAACTCTATCAGATACGGGTCAAATCCAAAATCCATATCCGTGATATTCATTCGGGTTTGCAAAGAATCGTTCAAAATTAGCATATCGGGCTGATTATTGTTATCCGCATTGAATGTTAAAACCTGTTTAATACTTTGCGATGAATATGCTGCGCCAGATAATGCAAAAGCAAATGCACCACCACTAGAAAAATTCAATATGCTGATTATTTGGTTGGAATCGTAAAGCAGGACATCCTGTTTACCATCACCGTTCAAATCTGTTAAAACAAGCTGGTCTTTTATAGTGGGTTCCACCAATATTCCCTGGCCAACTGTAAAAGAATCGACAGCTACCTGAATTCCATCATCATCTACTAAAAAGAAGTAAAGCTGGTCATTTGCATAAGTCATCAAATCAAAAACACCATCTTCATTAAACCAACCTGACACATAATTTGTTGACAAGACAGATAAATGATTTTGTTCAAAAGTTGGGGCTAAAGAAAGTGATCCACCGGAATACGGAGTAAAAAAAACATCGTAATTAAATGAATTTATACCACTGGGCAAACCATCATCATGTTTTTGTATTATACCTTGACCAAAACTGATATTCCAGTTTTCCCCGGGTACACTTTCAATAACAAATGGCCGGTTAATTTTTAATGAAACTCGAGTGGAATCAAATGAATCAAATTCAGGAAAAAAGGAAACCTGTCCAGAAAAATTACTGGTTATGGAAATGTCACTGTTTAAAGATGCTTCATCCGGTATTGCCGAAAATTGCAAATCCAACTGCTGAACGGAGTAATTGAGCTGATCATTTAAAAACGGCATGACATACCTTAATTCAAAGCTGTATTTTAAAATAAGTTCGTCCGGCCCACCGGCAACAGCCTGTCCTAAATTTAAGCCACTGCTTTTATTAGCAAGCAGTGTGTTCAGCGGCCTGTTTAAAGGATCTGTATATTCCAGCTGAAAGGATATGCCTAAATCCCGTGATTCCCATATCTCGCCAAGTTCATTTGTAAACCACATTAAATCCAACGGACCTCCGCCGTTTGTTCCATATTCTCCTTTTTTTGTTTCCGCACCAAAAAAACTGTACATGTCAATATCTGTAATTTTTGAAGGATTACCGGTATAAACATCCGTTGGCGGATCCATAAATCCGGCTGAAACAAATCGAGAAAAAATACGGGAATTGAAATTTGATGCATCATTTCCGGCTGCGAACAGGGTACTTTGGGCAAGCATAATGCTGTTTATCAAAACGCCCGGAAGCGTATCACCCGACAAAAATTGTACAAAGGGCCCGCTATTGCTAACAAGGTGTATAAAAGAAGAATCATTTTTTGTGCCGGCCATAATCATGCCGCCAAAATCAGAAACCATATCCCGGATATCCAGACCGTTGTTTTCCAATGCAATAGAATTCCAGTTTTGCCCATAATCAGTTGAGTTAAATACAGTTCCATTATTTCCGGCAATCCAAACGGAGCTGTTGGATTGGTCAAATTCAATATTTGTCAGATCCTCAGTAGTCAATGTTATCAGACTCCAGCTTTCACCAAAATCATAGGAGGTAATCACCTGCCCTTTGTCACCGACTGCTACAATCACATCCAATGTTAAAAATGAATCAAAGAAAATGGCCACATCATTTAGCCGGTCACTCATCGGTGTATTGCGAAACTCCCAATGCTTTCCTGCATCAAACCCGCGGTAAAAACGGCCATTATCACCCACTGCAAATAACTCATGAAAATCCGTATCACGTGCGGTTATTGCATTTATTGCATCATTTCCGGGTTGTTCGTTTACAGTATGCCATTCTCCGGCAAAAAGAAAAATTGGCAAAAACATGAATAATAGAATGGTTGACAAAGCACTTGTTTTATTGAGCATTCGCATAGATTGGTATCTCCGAAATTTTTAAAGAATATGTGGTAAGATTATACTTTGAAAGCTGCGGATTATTTTGGGAAGAAATAGATTGTTTTGATAAACAGCTTTTTTTCTTTGTCAAACACAGAACTTATGCTGGCTGACTTTCACTTCTTACCATAAATCTATTTCGGCGATTGCGGGCAGGAATTGAGTGCGGCGGGTCACTTTATAAAAGATTTGTTAGATTACCGAGGATTTGTAGCAGCAAATTAAATTAAGGACCTAAATATTTGTCTAACCACTTTATTCCAAGTTTAACAACATACCAAATTAAAGTACTGGCTAAGAAACCAACTATTATACTGTGAATTTTTGAGGAAGGTTTTTTTAAGATGATCAATTCCATGCAGTATGGACAAATTAATTCATCCGAGTATCCCTTAAATAAATTAATAGAAAATTCGTTTTCGCAATGTAAACATTTTGTCTTTACCATTAGTAATCATTTTTCATAACAACCGAGGTTAAGGCGATTTAGCACTGAATAGTCTTCGAACCCTGAATCATGCTCCCCGTGTTAAATTCCTTGTACAACCTATTGTTAGCAAACGCTATTAATTTAATTTATACAAAATTGAGTTCATATTATAAGTTAGAAAATAGAAATTCTTTTTTTCAAAATAATTTGCTGCATAAACAGTAATGAGAATCCATAGACCATCCTTAGTATCAAAATAAGATTCAGGAATTTCAAACTTTCTATTTTCACCAGATAATTGCCATAACTTTGATTTAATTATGTCTCCATTTTCATCTATAAGAGTTGTTTGAATTTCAAACTTATCTATTTTACTATAGCTGTTCCAACTTACTACGTGACTATTTCCTGATTTTATATCTGAAAAATCACATAAAAAATTTACAATTCGATTGATAGATCCAGAATACGACTTGTTTAAGAACTTAATAACAAAATTTACATTCTCATGTGTATTGATAATGTTGGAGTCAATTTCTGTATAAATTGTATATTTATTACCATATTGTCGATCACTGAAATTGCTTTTATATGCATTTTTGCCATTAAGATCCACAGAAATGGTGTCAAAAGGAGATTGCATGTACATTTTCAATGAGGTTGGATGTTGAGTATTTAAAATAATAAAATAATCATATTGTTCACTAAAGTTTTCGGAAAAAATAGGGTGTTGTTCATTTTTACTATCTGAATCATAAATTAATGAGCAAGAATGAAAAACTGCTGATAAGATTATAAGAAAAATATTCAGATATAAATTAGTCATTTGCTTTCTTAGCGTTTAAGTTTGATAACATTTTATTAGTGTGATTCAACCTTATTCACACCCTTTAACTATACGACATAAAACCAATAGATTCAACCGTACAAAGTTAAACTTTTTTTGCTGTATTCAGGAATTTTTTGTTGCCGCTAAACCAGGGTTGGTAACTTATAGGAAAGTTGGTACTAATTTAAAGCTTACGATTTTTTGCATTAAATTAAAATGCTTATCCAAAGTGTAAAGTTCTAAATCATTTTGTAAAACATTATCCAAAATTATCAAGTCAGGGATTCCAACTTTATTCACACCATTTTTGAGGCATTTGGTTTGATATCCTACTATTTTATCCCAATTAATCGTAAGTGGAATTCTTGTTAATTCATTCAGTAGTTTTATCACATTCAATTGCTTTTTTAATCTTAGAAAGGGAACCAGTTCAGCCAGGATTAAATGGTTGTACAAACTATGTTTTGTTCAATTAGCGAGTCTAATTGACCTGAATTTTGTCAGCTCCTGAAATAATCGATCCAGACAGAACTATCTACCAGAATATTCATTTCTATTTCTCAAGGTGCTTAAGTCAATATCCAAATCAATTTTTCCTTTATATATTTTTAAAGATTTTATCTTATTTTTTTGGATTATATTTGATAAAGCCATTTTAATCAATTCTGTCTTTGACGGTGATTTAGTTAAGCTCATCGCTTCATTCATGAGCTCTTCAGGTATATCCAGAGTTGTTCTCATTTCCTCTCCTTTATGCATAGTCAAGATATTTTTGGCACATAGGCCCTTAAGTTGTGTTAAACAAATCTACATTTCCTCACGTGGCAGGGAATCGTACAAAACATTGCCATAAAGATAGAGTTCTCCCGGTTTTATAATATCCGGGAATTTTTCTTTACCGCTAAACCAGGGATTATAGATTTTTATTGCCAATTCACTGCAATAATATTTTCCGGGATAATTAAATCCAATAGTTCCCAGGTAATCATAATCTTTGCCAAGCAGCTTATCTGCATTTTGCCATGCGGTTTTTGCATTTTCATCTGTGCGCCAACGCGGCCTGATAATTAACAATCGGTAGGATTTATCAACAAATTCTTTTATTGTACTTGTGTGAACACCTTTTCCATCTGCTTCAATTACAGTTTTGCTAACAGAATCGTAAATGGCAACGTGGCTAATTGGAATTCCGGTAGCATTGGCCACTAAATTGGACGTAGCATGAAACCCTCGAATAACAAGCCAGTCACCTGTTTTGGCCAAACTGGAAACAGCTTGTTCAATTATCTTATTTTGTTTCTGATGGATTTCAGTTACCGGTTTTTTTATGATTGGCCTGCCAATGCAACCAAATAAAAATGTAAGAAATGCAATTGAGATAAATTTCATTTTTTCAGGGAGTTTTTGTTTCTGTTAGTTTAATAAAATGTGAAGTCAATTGCACTGCCTGGTTTCATCAGTTTTACTACTCAGTCCATCCATCTGCAACATCCACAACCACACGCCCGGATCGCGCCGGATCAGTTTGGCGTTTTAGGGCAACACCCAAATCAGCAATTTTATGTCGCGAGTCGATTGGAACCATCATACCATCATTCAACATTTCTCCCACTAATTCGAGATCTGCACTTTTTGAAACTACAGCAACAAAGCGGCAGTTTTTTGAACTGAAAATTGCTTTTATCATACCACTGATCAATTCCGGCCCCGGCAAAGTTGTTACGTATGTCCCCTTTGCCTTAAGTGTTTTTGCACAACTGCCAAAAGAATGCACAGCAGGCGTGTCAAAAACCAAATCATATTCTGATTCTGACTCCAGCGGGTTAGATTTTTTTCGGTCAATAACCAGATCAGCGCCAAGGGCCGTAACACGTTCAACATCTTTGGTGCTGCATACGGCGGTAACATGCGCTCCAAGGCGTTTTGCGATCCCAACTGCAACCGAGCCAACACCACCGGCTGCTCCGATAACCAAAACTTTTCCGTCTTTCTGCAAACCGCCAATATCCCGCAAAGATTGTAAACTGGTCATAGAAATTGTAGCGGCAGCAGCGGCTATATGGCTTGGAACATTGTCAGGTTTAACCGCAAGTTCCGTCCGAGGCAAAGTGATATACTCAGAAAATGAGCCTTGCCTGGTTTTGTTTGAAAAAGCCAGATGGCCCCAAACCGGTGTCCCTTTTTCCAAGTCAGAAACTCCATTTCCAACTTCATCAACAGTGCCGGCAAAATCCCATCCAACAATCAGCGGAGACGTTTTAGCGTGGAGAATACGCCCAACAAAACCTCCGCTAATAACCTTTTCTTCCGCCGGGTTAACAGATGCTGATATCACCTTTACCCGCACTTCATTCGTACCAGGATTTGGTTTCGGTATCTCAACCATTTCAACACTTTCCTTATTTACCGCCATGGCACGCATTTTCTCACTCATAACACACTCCCTTCTATTTATTATCAGCCATTAAATTTTTTAAATCCTCCACTGAAAAGACCGGCAAGCTGCAAGCAAAATTTTGACACACATAAGCTGTTACTTTTCCATCGATTGGTTGTTTGCCCTTAACCAGGGATGCTGTCAGTGCAGAATAATCGTCTCCCCCGGAAAGCAGCATTACCACCTTGTTTGGATTATATGTTCCAAACAAAAGCTCAAGGAACGCATTTACATTCTGATTTGTTTCACGGGCAATTAAAACCTCTTTCGGTTTTTCCAGATACATATCCAAAGCCGCCAGGTAACTGCCAAAGCCGTATGGGTTTTGTGAAAATTCAGCCGCATACTTTTTTAAAATCTTTTCACTTATCTGATAATATTCTTCCTTTTCCGTATAAGAAAAGAGACGAAGATTGTTCATCAGCATTACACCACCACCGGATGGAAGCGATGTATCGCTGGCATCTTTCATACGCCTGATCAGTTTTTCCTGCTGATCAGATGCTGTAAAATAACCACCGTTTTCGTAATCCCAAAAATGCGCGTTGGCATAATCATTTAGTTGAATAGCCAGCGCAATATATTCCGGAATGAACAAAGCTTCATAACTGTCCAGCAAAGCATTGGTTACAATGGCATAATCTTCAATAAAAGCATCGTACTTTGCTTTCCCAGCTTTGTAGGTGCGTTTCAACTTGTCTTTTATGATTAGATTTTTTCTGAGAAACGAGATATTCTTTTCAATGACATTTTTATATTTTTCATTGCGAGTGATTTGGTATGCCCTTGCGAAAGCCGATAACATCAAGCCATTCCAGGAGGAAATCACTTTATCATCCAATCCCGGCCGGATGCGTTTTTCACGTTCGAGCAAAAGTTTTTTTCGCCCATCCTTGAGAATCTTGCTTATTTCATCCACAGATCGATCAAACTTTTTTGAGAGCTGTTCAACGCTGGAAACCACATTCAAAATATTATGCCCTTCAAAATTCCCCGAATGAGTTACACCAAAAAATGCATTAAAAATCTCAGCATCCGCCCCAAGGATATCATCAATCTCTTCTTTTTGCCAAACATAAAACTTGCCTTCTTCACCCTCACTGTCCGCATCCAAACTGCTGTAAAATCCACCTTCGGGCGAGGTCATTTCGCGTAAAGTAAATTCCAGGGTTTCCTCCGCAATATTCAAATAGTATTCTTTTCCTGTAACCAGGTATGTGTCCAGGTAAAGTTGAACCAACTGGCCATTGTCGTAAAGCATTTTCTCAAAGTGCGGCACCAGCCATTTTTCATCCACAGAATAGCGTGCAAACCCACCGCCGATCTGATCATAAATGCCACCGTTTGCCATTTTCTGCAGCGTGTGTTCCACCATATTCAAATATTGAGGTTCTCCCGAATTGCGGTATTCGCGCAGAAAAAGGGAAAATACATTTACTGCAGGAAACTTGGGTGCGCGTCCTATGCCGCCATAAGTCGGTTCATAAAATCCGGATAATTGCTCAAGAGCGTTGTTCCAATCCTGGCGTTGCGGAATTTGCATATCGCCGGAATTATTTTTTTCACCAGCGCTTTTGGCAAGAAAAGCATGATCTATCTTTTCCAAATTCTTATGCAATTCAACTTTCTCATTATGATAAAAATTACTCATGGCCATAAGCAGACGTTTAAAACCAGGCCGGCCATAGCGGTCATCAGGAGGAAAATAAGTGCCGCCATAAAATGGCTTTTGATCCGGTGTTAAAAACACACTCATCGGCCAGCCACCGGAACCTGTTGTCATTTGTACAAATTCCATATAAAGCTGGTCAATATCAGGGCGCTCTTCCCTATCCACCTTGATGCAAACAAAATGTTCATTCATCATTTTGGCGATCTCTTCATTCTCAAAAGATTCGTGCTCCATAACATGGCACCAATGGCAGGATGAATAGCCCACACTGAGAAAAATTGGCTTATTTTCTTTTTGGGCAATGGCAAAAGCCTCTTCGCCCCAGGGATACCAATCCACAGGATTATGTGCATGTTGTAATAAATAAGGGCTCGTTTCGTTGATCAGTCTGTTTGTAAATTTAGGCATCGTTTTTCCTTTTTGATTATCCTGGGATGTTCCACAGGAAAGAATCAGCATAAGTAACAAGATTTTGACACTACTTAATTTGATCATTTATTATTTCGTCATCTTTTTTTATTGTGCGGATTGGTTTAACTTTAACATTCAAATAATGAATAGCAAAAAATTTAGACTTCAATTTATCTAAATGCATCGCCAATTTATCGCAAAAATATGATAGAATTTTTTATTGTAATTATAACCAGTTTAAGCATTGTTTATTTCCTGACAATGCATTTTTTAGAGACAGGGTTAAAAAAACTCAAAACTCCACCTAAAAATATTTTGTCCGATTCACTGATCAAAGTTTCTGTAATAGTGGCCTGTAGAAATGAAGAAGAAAATATACCCGGTTTAATAAAATGCCTTTTGGCCCAGCAAACAAAAAATATTGATATAGAATTTATCCTGGTCAATGACCGCTCAGAAGATTCAAGTGGGCAACTAATTGACGACCGGACTAACAAAGACAATCGCTTCAAATCTATTCATATCAAAGATCGGGTTGCCGGATTTGCACCAAAAAAATATGCCATCGATTGCGCAATAAAAGAAGCAAGCGGCGAAATCAACATTTTAACAGATGCAGATGGACGACCCGGCAAAGATTGGGTTCAATCGCTGGTGGCTTATTTTCAAAATGGTGCCGATATGTTGCTTGGCTATGCTCCGTATACAATTTCACAAAAATCATCCCTTTTTATGAAAATGCTGGCCCTGGAATATTTTGCGCCGGCGGCTGTGGCTGCGGCAACTACAGGCTTGGGTTACCCGCTAACCTGCGTTGGCACAAACATGGCTTACCGCAAAAATGTCTATCTGGAGATTGGCGGGTTTGGGGAATTCAAATCTTTTATTTCCGGTGATGATGATCTGTTTCTAACCCGCGTTCGCGAAAACGGCAATTATAAAATCCAATATGCAAATGATGAGAAATGCCATGTTTTTAACGCACCACCAAAAACTTTCAAGCAATTTGTAAACCAAAGATTGCGTTATGCAAGTAAAGGATTTGTCTACCCAAATAAAGTAACTGCCGGGCTAACCATTTATGTTCTGTTTAACTTTTTCCTTTTTTTTGGATTGATTTATGGCTTGTTCAATATGGGTCCAATTTTATGGAGTTCACTGGCTGCTTTGGCGATAAAAACTTTTTCAGAATATAAATTTACCCGGAAAGCCGCGCAGGCAATAAATGATAAGCGGTTTACAAATTACTATTTTGTTACGGCTTTACTGCACGTACCCTATATTTTGTTTTTTGGCATATTGGGTCAGTTAAAAATTTTCCGCTGGGCAGAGAAAAAAACTGAACACGGCATTGTAAAGTGAAATAACAGTTGGTGTCATTCCAAAGGCATTTCTTTTGGAGAAACTGAATTTAGATCCCCGATAAAAACTCTCGGGGATGACAATAAAAAGGAATACAACAAACTTAATAATAACATTGTCATTCTGAATGCAGCAAAGCGAAGTGAAGAATCCCATTTTTTTAAAATCTTAGGATTCATTGTCCTCCAAATGGTGAATAATACAACGAGTGTGTCATTCCTGTATGCTTTTAACAGGAATCTGAATAAAGTGGTAAATATAACCACAGAGATCGCAAAGTACACAGAGAAAAAACATTATATTACTTGAGTAAATCTGTGTAATTAGTGGAAATAAATTAAATGATTGTTTCTTAGAAATGTAATGAAAAAGCACAAAGAATCCGTCCAAAAATAATGAATGAAATTTACATAATCGCAATAATTGCCCTGGCTCTGTCCACAGCTTATATCTTTTTTCTGACTTATATGCTGAGCCATGAAAATCCTAAAAAGCATGAATTAGCAACGATTCCCAAAGTAAGTGTTCTGGTCGCCTTTCGTGATGAACAGAATAATATTCTTGCCTGTTGTGAAGCTCTAAACAAATTGGATTATCCAAAAGACAAGCTCGAAATCCTGATGCTCAATGATCAGTCCTCAGATGAATCCCCAAGAATCGTTGAAGAATATATTTTAGAAAAAGAATCTTTTCGTCTAATAAATATTGAAGGTGAGATGGCAAACCTCAAAGCCAAAATGAATGTGCTGGCCCAGGGCATTCAAAAATCAGGTGGGGAATTTATTTTTGTAACAGATGCAGATTGCCAACCCTCTCCTGGATGGATAAAAACCATGCTTCAATATTTTGATCCGACCATTGGCCTTGTTAGTGGCTTTACAATTCTTGAAAAACAAAACCCGGGTTTATTCAGCATTTTGCAAACTATGGATTGGATATTTCTGCAAGGTCTGGCTTTCTTATCCAGCAATATTAAAAAGCCAATTACAGTTATTGGCAACAATCTTGCTTTTCGTAGAAACGTGTATGATCAGATTGGCGGATTTGAGTCGATCGGTTTTTCCATAACCGAAGACCATGCCTTAATGAAAACCATTTTAGATAAAGCCAATAAACAAGTGAAATATATCCGGGACAAAGAGGCAATTGTTAAAAGCCTGCCCGTTAATAGTTTTGGCGATTTTCTAAAACAAAGATTACGCTGGATAAGAGGCGGAATGTCCGGGAGTTTGTTTTCTTTCTTTTTGGTAGGATTTTCTTTTATGGTTCACCTGGCGATTATTGCCCTCTTTGCCCTTTCCCAGTGGAATGGGGTTTCGGCCACCGCCATTGGCCTGATAATTGGCATTGATTATTTCCTGCTAAAAAAGCAGCTCAAAGCTCTGGGTCTGGAAAATCTAAAAAGGCATTTCGTAAAATTTGAGGTCTTCTATATTTTCTACCCAATTATTCTTTTTATGCTTACTCCTCTTTCAAAAAGAATTGGCTGGAAAGGGAGAAAGCTTTAAATCAATACATCATTCAAATCAACATAACTTCATCCAAAGCTGTCTTACACCATTTTTTTCATTAATAATATTTTATCCCACATAAAAAAGTGAGAAGCACAGTCAACAAATTTCAAAAAATAAGACAAAATTAAATAAATAGTTTGAAATCTTGTCATACTGATTTGTCAAATTTTCATTCGAAATTTGCATTAAAAAAACCTACCAAACACCTCTCTCTCAGCTAAATAAATATTTTTATTAAACTTATAATTTTTGGCATGATGATTGTTTACCAAAAAAATGTTTGTAAAAATAAACAACAAAACCTTTAACCAAATTAATAGGAGGTGTACTATGACACTTACTCGTTTGAATCCATCAAGAAGTATTTTCTCTTTAAAGAGTGATATGGATCGCTTATTTGACACCTTTTTTGATAATGGTGGCAGTGTAGCCGATTCTTATTCTGATGTAATCCCAAAGGTGGATATTCAGGAAAATGAACATGAGTTTATTATTCATTCTGAAATACCGGGCATGAAAAAGGATGATATTAAAATCACCTTTGAGAATAACTATTTGACAATCTCCGGCGAGAAGAAACCGGATAAGAGTTACAAAAAAGAAGATTTTCACCACATTGAGCGTCTCTATGGAAAATTTAGCAGAACCATGGCGATACCTGTTGGAGTGATGCTCGATAAAATTGATGCTGAGTATGTACAGGGCGTTCTTACGGTTAAAATTCCAAAGGCCGAAGAGGCAAAACCAAAACAGATTGCAGTTAAAGTAAAATAAATCGAAGCCAAAAGAAGGGCTGTCTCTTTGGACGGCCCTTCAATTAAAGATCTGACAAATTGAAGTTAAAAATGGAACCTCAAAAAAATGAAAACAAATCATTCTAAAAAGGACACAATACTAAATGGAGGCAAAATGAAAAGGAAAAACTATCTTTCCTCCACACCATTAATTCTGATTGGTATATTTACCGGGGCACTGTTCTTCTCAAATTTAGCTCCAATTTCTCAGGCTGAAGAAAGTGCTCCATCAATAAATAATGAGATTAATAACCAGGAGGGAGAAAAGAATCCGGTCGATCAACCATTATTAACGCTTCGAGATTTTAATAAGGCGTATATTAATATTGCCAAAAAAGTTAATCCAGCAGTTGTTACGGTTTTTACCGAAAAAATCCATAAAGTAAGAAATGTTGGATCACCTTTTTTTAATAGTCCGTTCGACCCATTTTTTAAGGATTTTTTTGGCAGGCAATTTCAACCAAAAACACCACAGGAAAAAGAATATCGCCAACAAGGTTTAGGATCCGGTGTAATCGTAGATAATAATGGATACATCCTTACAAACAATCATGTTATCGAAGGTGCAGATACCATTTATGTGCGGCTAATGGATTTGCGGGAAATTCCTGTTAAGGTGATTGGTGCCGACCCTAAAACAGATATTGCTGTTTTAAAAGTAGATGAGGAGAATTTGACCTATACAAAATTGGGGGATAGTAATAAGCTGGAAGTTGGCGAATGGGTACTTGCAATCGGCAGCCCTATGAGTCCCGATTTAGCGCATACAGTAACCAACGGAATTGTAAGTGCGAAAGGCCGTTCTAATGTTGGGTTGGCTGATTATGAAGATTTTATTCAAACTGATGCTGCAATAAATCCCGGGAACTCGGGAGGTGCACTCATAAACCTTGACGGTGAATTGGTTGGTATAAATACAGCAATTGCAACGCGTAGTGGTGGCTACCAAGGAATTGGCTTTGCCGTCCCAATAAATATGGCAAAGAATGTAATGAAGTCGCTTATAAAACATGGTACTGTTGTCAGGGGTTGGCTGGGAATCTATATCCAGGATGTTAATGAAACTATGGCAACGGCTATGGATTTACCTAATTCAAAAGGCACCCTGGTCTCGGACGTTTCTGAAGATGGCCCTGCGGAGGAAGCTGGAATTAAACCTGGCGATGTTATACTAAAACTTAACGAAACTTTGATTGATAATACAGCACAATTAAGAAATCTAATTGCCGCAATGACGCCCGAAACAGATGTAGTGTTACTAATATTGCGCGATGGTGAAGAAAAAAAAGTAAAAGTTTCCCTTGGCAAACTGGCCGCAGATGAAATAGCCCCGGAGATTGAGGAAAGATTAAACAAATTATTTGGGTTTAAAGCTGTTCCATTTGATGAACAAGCCAGCCAAAAGTATGGGCACAATAAATCATTAAAAGGTGTCATTGTCACTGAGTTAAGAAAATCAAGCCAACCATTTCGCTCAGGATTAAGAAACGGTGATCTGATTGTTGCGTTTAATAGAAATAAACTGGACGGCATTGAGGATTTTAATGAAGCGATTTCAAATATAAAAGAGGGAAATACTGTTCTGTTTACAATAATCCGAAACAACAGAAGTTTCTTTGTTGCTTTTAAATTATAATAATTGCCTTTTTGAGAAATCCCATTGTTGTGTTTTAACAATGGGATTTTTTAGAAATTTTAATTAAAGATGAGTGTAAAAAAACAATAGCTGCCGTAGTAAAAATCTGGACAGTATTTGTGTTTGGAAATTTAAAGCATGCTTTTGTTTATTTACGCAGCAAATCAATCACAGTCTCAATCACTTCAGAGCTATTAGCACTTTTTACAACCACCGCATCAGCACCAGATTTTATAGCACGTTCACGGGTCTTTTCCTTTTCATCTGCTGTAAATATTACAAGCTTTATGCCTTCGTTTTTCTGTTCTGTGCGAACTGCTTTACATATATCAATTCCAGACATTCCACCCGGTAACTGGAAATCAATTACAGCAGCATTTGGTCTCTCTTCCTTAATTATCCTGATTGCTTCCGTAGCGCTTGAAGCTACAATCGGTGTAAAATCGGCACGCCGGAATAAACGCACATATAGCTTAACTATAACAGGGTTGTCATCAACAATAACGACAGAGGGTGAATTTGTTCTCTGCTGAATTATTTTTGTGCCGGACGAAGTTCCTTTTTCAATAATATAAAACTTATCTTCTGGTTCCAATTTCAGGTTATCATCGGGATCAAGGATGTCTTTACCAAAGCGGCGCAATCCCAGTACTTTGTATTCCTTTTTTTTAATCAATTCAGCAATGGATAATCCAATCAATTTGGGTTCATTGTTTATTTCAATCCAATGCGGGGAAGGCTGGACGGTTTGATCTGTTTCATTTTCACTTTCAATCTTACCTGATGCCGAAAGCATCATTTTAGCAATACTGTGACCGGCATTGGTATAAGGTGAAATAACAGTATCTGCCCCAGCTTGCAGCATTCGTTTTTCAGACGTTACAGAATCGGTGCGTGCGATAATTTGTAAAGTTGGGTTTAATTCCCGGGCGGTCAAAGTAATGAATAGGTTATCTGCAACCGAGGGTAAAATAGCCAATAATCCGGCTGCCTTTTTTATTCCGGCTTTTAACAAGGTTTGGTCATTAATAGCATTGCCTTCTATATAAAGGAAGTTATCTTCGCCTAATTGCTTACAATTCTCAGAGCTTGATTCAATGATAACAAAGCTGTTGCCAATAGTTTGAAGTTTTTCGGCAACAGCATCGCCAACCCTTCCAAATCCGCATATAATATAATGCGAGTCTAATTGAGATATTTCTTTCAACATCTTTTTTTTCTCCGAATCTGAACTCATTATTCTACTAAAAAAGCTTTCAACAAAAGTGCGCCCAACAAATGCAATGCTGGCAAATCCAAATAAAATAAGGACGGAAGTAAACAATCTTCCCATTGATGATAATGGATGGATTTCTCCATATCCCACAGTCGTAATGGTTATAATCGTCATGTAAAATCCATCGGTTATGGAATAATTTTCCAGGTATGAATAACCAAAAGTTCCCCCGGCGATTACAAAAATCATAAACACAATCGAAATATATACTTGACGATTTGCTGATTTAAACATTCTCATTTAATCCAAATCACTTAAAGCGGTTTTTTGCCGCTTAATATTAAAATGTACTTTTGCTCTATTTTTATGTTTTCGGACTGTTTATAAAACAACATAATGTTGTTCATTTTATAGAATAAAAACTGGACATAAAGTGATATTTCCTGGAGAAAAAAAATCCCGACAATTGCCGGAGCAAAAATCGGGATAATATTTAGAGGATTGCAAAAAAGGTAGATCAGCGATAATTATTTATAGTTAGTATCAAATGATACCTTAATGAATTTTGTGTATTTTAAACCAAAATCTAAGGAGGTATCATTATGGATCAAAACCTTACCAAAAGGCTTCATTCCAAGTCTGTTAAAAACGCTATTGTTAATAATATTTCTCATGATTTCAACCTTACACCGATACTGGCTGAAGCTTACTTTAACCAGATTAAAAACTATTTCTTAGAACA